>JAFBAJ010000723.1 GCA_019247865.1 Acidobacteriota bacterium | reverse complement strand
GGAAGACGCGATTAAAATGGAAGGGACTGAGGTAGGCGATCTTCGCCATCTCCTGCAAAGAGAATGGCTCATCGAGGCGTTCGCGCATCTTCAGAATGACCCGCTCGACCGTGCGGTATCTGGATTCGAGAGTACAGTCGCGGCAGCCGGTCGCCGTAGAGACCGTGGACATAAGCAGCTCCTTACACGCATCAAGTGGTGAGGAAGTCAGGTTTCGTCGTACGCTCTGAGCGCGTCATGCAGGGCCGGCGGAATGGGCGTCGCGATCATCTTATCGCCTTCCCGGTGCATGCACGCGACCTGCTGTTCGCCGCGCGCGACCAGCTCTTCTCCGGCCGTCGTGCAGCGCCAGTATTCAAATTTCATCGTGATTCGATTCTGCTTTAATTCACCCAGACGCATGCGTATCAGCAATTCGTCAAAGGCTGAGAGTTCCGTCAGATACTCACAGGAGACGCGCGTCGTCACCAGCGCGAAGCCGTGCTTGAATTGCTCCAGTATCTCGCGCGCGTGGTCGTGCAGAAACATCTCGCGGCATTTGCCCTGCCAGCGAACATGGTTCGCGTAGTAGACGTTGCCGACCAGATTCGTCTCTTCAAAGCCGACCACGTGACGGTGTTCATAAGCTCTCATCGTCAACCCTCAGGAGCACCGCGATGACCAATGTTCCGGCACAGCCGCGCACCTCTGTTCGCCAGGTGGCGAGCCGCAGGCGACCGGACGCGAGCAGCGCCCAGCCATCCGCTTCAGCCGAGACGAGCAGCAGCGGCGCATCATCGAGCGCGCCCGCCTTCTTCAGGCTTTCGCGCGCCGCCCAGACCCTCGTCGCGGACGTGCCCGGCTCTTCCGCCAGACCGCGAGCGATAGCGCCAGCCAGCCGCGCGCCCTCTGTGCCCAATAGATCCGACCACACTTGAGTGGAACGCTCCGCCACCAGCTCGATGTCGCAGCCCACCGTTCCAGTGCCTGAGACGGCCAGCGTCAGTTCGCCGCAATGCGCGGCAGAGACTTCAACTCCTTCATCCACGAATGGCTTTCCGTTCGGCAGTCTCCCGACACTGATCTTGCGCCCGAGCGAACTTTGCACGGCGCGATCACTGCGCTCCTGCCGCGCCGGAGCGAGCTCGCGCACGCAAACGACGGAGAGGTTCGAGGACGGATACCATTCGCGCAGGCGACGCTCGATGTACGGGCCCAGCAGAGCTTCAGGCCACGGGCCGCGAAATGACGAGTTGGCGATGAGACGCAAACGCAGCCCCTCCCAACGCTCGCGCAGCAGCCCATCGGCCCCGATCACGTCGAGATCGTACACGAACGTGCTCCCATCCTGACGGCGCTCGCGCGCATGCACGGAGAACGGCTCGGACGAATTGAGAGCTGTATCAAGCGACACGCGATCCACTCCGATCGGGAGGAGCGTCGCGTGCGGGATGCAGGCTTGGACGGCGTGGATCGCGGCATCGCGCGCCGCCGGGTCGCCGAGCGCGAGAGTCGCCGGAAGATACTGGCTAAACCAGACAGCATCGCCGTCGGGCGCGATCTCTGCGACGCACTCCGTGGCCTTGAGGAAGCGGTAGCCGTTCAGCCTGCGGAATCTTCCTCGATGAAAGAGAATGCTTTCGTAGAGATCGCGTGTCGGATGGAGCGCAACCTGCGGCTCTGCTCCCTGGGCTGCGTGCGGCATCGCGTGCGGCTTCAAATCTCTGAGCCCTGGCTCGTCGAACAGGCACGTCGCGCGAAAGTGATCGACCTGAAAAGCCGTCTCGCCGCTTCTGAGCACCACCTCGACGACGCCCGGCTCTCGCACGAGCGCCGCCACGCGGATCGTTAACGGGGCGGTTGCCGAGACCACGACCGGGCGATTAAAAGTCACGTCGCGGAAAGCCGGAGCCACAGTCTCTCCGGTGAGCGCCATCGCGGCCTGCGCCATCGCCTCCAGGCCCATCACGGCCGGCAACAGCCGCTCCCCCTGAAACTGATGGTCGTCGAGATAAGGGTCGGTTCCGGTCGAAAGAGTGCTCTCCACGACGAGCTCGATGTTGGGATAATAGACCAGCGGTTGTTCGAGGTAACGCCTGAGCGGAAGTTCAGGCAGCTCTCTCCGGTAGGTCGGCATCTCCGTGTAACGACCCATGACGACGGTCGTCGTCGGGGGCTGTGGGTGTGACGGTTGTGCGAGCAATTTGAGCAGCAGCGTCACACCATCGTCCGGCGGAATCGGCTCGATGCCCTGCCGGATGAGCGCGTCCATCCGTCCGAGCCGTGCGCCCATACCGACCTCAGACCA
>JAFBAJ010000601.1 GCA_019247865.1 Acidobacteriota bacterium | reverse complement strand
CGTGCCGGCGAACTTCGTCTTCCCGGTGGCTGAGTACACGCACACGCTCGGTCGCTGCTCCATTACTGGCGGCTATCGTTATCGCGGCCGTCGCGGGACTTTACCGCAGGGCGCTTACATCTACGGCGACTACTGCACGGGCGAGATCTTTATGTTGCAGGGCACGACGCAGACCCTGCTCCTCGACACGGCGCTCAACATCTCTTCGTTCGGCGAAGATGAAGCCGGAGAGATTTACGTCGTCGGGCTCGGAGGCAGCGTCAGCCGCATCGTGAATCCGAACGCGCCCGCGCCGCGCAACCGGGCTGCCGATTTTGATAGCGACGGCCGGACCGACCTCTCCGTCTTTCGTCCGAGCGCGGGCGTCTGGTACATAAGCCAGAGCCTCAACGGAGCCTTCAGAGCGCACCAACTCGGCACCGGCGCGGATCGCATCGTGCCCGGAGATTACGACGGCGACGCGCGCACAGATGTCGCTGTCTTTCAAACGAGCGGCACGTGGCGGATTCTACAGAGCAGCAACAACAGCCTCTCGACACAGCTCTTCGGCACGAGCGGCGACCTGCCCGTCGCGCGAGATTACGACGGCGACGGCAGGACCGACCTCGCAGTCTTTCGCGGCGGCCTCTGGTACATCCTGCAAAGCGCAACGGGCACGGTCAGAGGAGCACAGTTCGGCCTCGCCTCCGACAAGCCCGTCCCGGCCGATTACGACGCAGACGGTTTAGCAGACCTCGCCGTCTTTCGCAACGGCACATGGTACGCACTCAGAAGCTCAGACAGCATCCTTTTCGTCAATCAGTTCGGCGTCAGCACAGACCGCCCGGTTCAAGCCGATTACGACGGCGACGGCAAAGCGGATGTAGCAGTTTTTCGCCCGTCGAACGGAACATGGTACATCCTGCAAAGCTCGAACGGATTCCGCGCACAGCCGTTCGGACTCTCGACGGACGAGCCAGCGCCCGGCGATTACGACGGCGATGGCAAGTTCGATGTCGCGGTCTTTCGCGGCGGCACCTGGTACATCCTTCAGAGCACGAACGGCGCGCTCCGCGCAGAGCAATTCGGGACGAGCGGCGATGTGCCCATCCCGTCCGGCTACGTTCAGTGAAATGGCGTCGGCAAAGAAACTTGTCTTTCCCACACCCTCCACCCTCTCTTTCTTTCCGCTTGCCATGCTCTCGCGTTCGGGCTTAAGATGAGCCAGCCCCTGCATCATTCCCTCAGTAAAAAAATTCGGATCGCCAGGGCCGGTGTCGAAGGCCGGTGATTTGTGCGTCAGACTGCAAGAGCAGGGTCGCAGTAGAGAGTGCCATCAAAATTTTCAGGAGGAATATTTCATGAGTAAGCCCAAGCTGGGAGCGTTCTGTGCTCTCGCGCTGTTGTGCGCCGCGGCTTTCGCGTTTCATCAGGCTCAGGCCCAGCGCGACGGCCTGCCCCTTACCTTATCTTCGGACATCAGCGCTGCGCCGGAAGGTACGATCACGATTCAGACGCAGCCTTTGGTGACGACCGGACTGACGAGCCCCGTCTTCGTCACCAACGCGCACGACGGCAGCAATCGCCTCTTCATCGTCCTGCAGGGAGGCATCATCAAAGTCCTCCAGCCGGGAGCGACGACGCCGACCGATTTTCTGAACATCACGTCGAGTGTGCTCTCCGGCGGCGAGCGCGGACTGCTCGGCCTCGCTTTCCATCCTCAGTACACGAGCAATCGCCGCTTCTTCGTCTACTACACGCGGACGGGCGATGCTGCGATTCAAATCTCCGAGTTTAAAGTCTCAGCGTCAAACCCGAACGTCGCGGACACGACCGAGCTGCCGATCATCTCGGTTCCGCATCCGACCAACTCCAATCACAACGGCGGCACGGTGGCCTTTGGCCCGGACGGCTATCTCTACTTCGGCCCCGGCGATGGCGGCTCGGCCAACGACCCGCCCAACAACGCGCAGAACATCAACCAGCTGCTCGGCAAGATCAACCGGATAGACATCAACGTGCCCGTGGGTTCGACGACCAACTACGTCTCGCCCCCGACCAACCCGTTCTTCGGGGCGACGCCCGGAGCCGACGAGATCTACATGGTCGGCATGCGCAATCCGTATCGCTTCTCCTTCGACCGCCAGACGGGTGAGTTGTGGATCGGCGATGTCGGGCAGGGCGCGCGCGAAGAGATCGACATCGGCCAGCTCGGCGGCAATTTCGGCTGGCGTACCTATGAAGGCACTGCCTGCACGAACCTCAACGCGGGGCAATGCGTGCCGGCCAACTTCGTCTTTCCGGTGGCCGAGTACACGCACACCGGCGGACGCTGCTCGCTGACGGGCGGCTACAGGTATCGCGGGCGGCGCGGGACTTTTCCGCAGGGCGCGTACATCTACGGAGACTACTGCACGGGCGAGATCTTCATGTTGCAGGGCACGACGCAGACCTTGCTGCTCGACACGACCTTAGCCATCTCTTCATTCGGCGAAGATGAAGCCGGAGAGATTTACGTCGTCAACCTGAACGGCGGAGTGTATAAGCTGGTCAACCCGAACGCGCCCGTGCCGCGCAACGTCGTGGACGATTTCGACGGCGATCTCAAGTCCGACATCAGCGTCTTTCGTCCTTCGACCGGAGTCTGGTATCTCCGCCAGAGCTTCACCAACTCTCTGAGCGCGATTCAGTTCGGGCAGAGCGGAGACACGCTCACGCCCGGCGATTATGACGGTGACGGCAAGACCGACGTGGCCGTCTGGCGCAACGGCGTCTTCTATGTGCTGAACAGCTCGAACAGCGCTTTGACTGTGCAGTCGTGGGGACAGGCGGGCGATGAGGCCAGAGTGGTCGCGGATTACGACGGCGACAAGAAGACAGACTTCGCGGTCCTGCGCCGCACGGCGACGACGGGCGATCCGGCCGTCTGGTACATACGCCTCAGCGCGACGGGCGGGCTGCGAACGGTGCAGTGGGGCATCACCGGCGATGCCGGAGTGACGGGTGATTACGACGGCGACGGGATGAACGACGTGACCGTCTATCGTCCGAGCACCAACAGCTACTACGTTCAGCGGAGCCGCGACGGCGTGCTGGTCTCGCAGCAGTGGGGCGCGACCGGAGATACGATTGTGCCGGGCGATTATGACGGCGACGCGCAGACAGACTTCGCTGTCTTCCGCGCTTCGACCGGCGTCTGGTATGTCCTGCAAAGCTCGAACGGTCAGGCTCGCGCGCAGCAGTTCGGCACGAACGGCGACCGGCCTGTGCCGGGCGATTACGACGGCGACGGCAAGACGGATTTCGCAGTCGTGCGCGACATGGGCAACCTGGCATGGTACGTTTCGCAGAGCGCGACCAATACCGTGCAGCAACAGCAATGGGGCATCGGCGTGGACGTTCCCGTGGCGACCTTCCAGACACGTTGAGCCCGAACGGCAACTTGCTTTAAAACGAGAGCCGCCCTGCCAAAAAGCAGGGCGGCTCTGTTACCATTAGGTTATCGAGGCGACGCTTAAAAAAGCAATCGTAACCTAACGGCGAACTCGTGCGACTTGCTCCATCGAAGTCGACAACGAAATTGCTTTCGCAAACTTGACCGGGTTCAGCTCATCCAGCTCGACCGTCACGATATCGCCCACACGCAGATTCTTGAGCGAGACTTCCTCGCCTTCGATGGTGACCTTCGTCCCCTCGTTATTGATCTCGATCATGTGCTCGACGCCCGTCTGCGCGATGACGGAGATGTGGCCGTCCGCGACCTCGACCACGCGCGCGTCCACCAGTTTGGTGTCCGTCTCATCACTCAAACCGCCCGCGACCGTCTGCGCAGGGGCCTGAAAAGTCGCCAGCAACAGCACCGTAAACACGCCCGTCAGGAATTGCAGTTTTCGTCTCATCTTCGTCTCCCGCCCGAAATCCTTATTTGTTAATCCAGTGAAAGGTCTGCCTGCATACACTGGACTTCAGCAACCGACATGCCGCGCCGTAGGCCAGGGCGGAATAAGCCGTATCGGGGCGGAATTAAAGGGATTCGGGGAACTGTTGCGGTGAGATTGTGAGGGCGCAGTGAATTATTACTAATCACTGCGCCCATATAAAGCTGAGACGGGTTGTACGATTGCGAAACGCTAAGCCCAGGACCTCTTTATCCGAAGATATCCCGTACCTTGTCCATCAGCCCCTTGTCTTCGAGGTCTGTGGTCTCGATCTCGGAGAGCTGTTCGAGGAGTTTGCGCTGGTCGCGTGTGAGCGTGGTCGGAGTGACGACGGTGACGGAGACGAAGAGGTCGCCGCGCCCGCGCCCGCCGAGGACCGGCATTCCCTGTCCCTTGACGCGAAAGACCGTCC
>JAFBAJ010000620.1 GCA_019247865.1 Acidobacteriota bacterium | reverse complement strand
CTTTGCGTCTTTGCGCCTTTGCGTGAGAATGCTTTAAGTGCGCCCGTAAGTCTCCGTCAGCTCGCGCAGGCGTTCGGAGAGCTGGGCTGTCAAGAGTCCTTCGCGGAAGCGCCAGTTCCAGTTGTCGCCTTTGGTGGAGGGGAGGTTCATGCGCGCCTCTGCGCCGAGGCCGAGGATGTCCTGCAAGGGCGTGATGGCAGTGTCGGCGACGGAGGAGAGGGCGGCGCGGATCATGTCCCAGTGAATCTCGCGGCCCTTCGTGCCGAGGTATCGTAGACAGTAATCGCGCGTGCGCTGTGCATAGTCCTCTTTGTTTTTGGTCAGTTCTTTGAACCAGGCGCGCGTCGTATCGTTGTCGTGCGTGCCTGTGTAGACGACCGCGTTGTTGACGTAGCGGTGCGGGAGGTGCGGGTTCTGCGTGTCGCTGCCGAAGGCGAATTGCAGAATACGCATGCCCTGAAAGCCGAAGTCGTCGCGCAGGGCTTCAACGTCGGGCGTGATGACACCGAGGTCTTCGGCGATGAGTGGCAACTCGCCGAGAGCCTGGCGCAGGGCGTTGAAGAGCTCGCGGCCGGGCGCGTGAACCCACTGGCCGTGCTCCGCCGTCGGGGCTCCGCTCGGCACTTCCCACGCGGCCGCGAAGCCGCGAAAGTGGTCGAGCCGCACGATGTCATAGAGCTCGAACATCGCGCGGATGCGTTCGATCCACCAGCGAAAACCTTCTGCGCGCAGACGCTCCCAATCGTAGATCGGATTGCCCCACAGTTGTCCCGTCCGGCTGAAGTAATCCGGCGGGACTCCTGCCACGACCACGGGGCGGCGCGCTTCGTCCAGCTTGAAGAGCTGCGGGTTCGCCCACACGTCTGCCGAATCATGCGCGACGAAGATGGGGAGGTCGCCGATGATCTTTATGCCGCGCTCGCGGCAGAGCGCACGGACGGCGTGCCATTGCCGGAAGAAGAGATATTGATAGAACTTCTGCGCGTTGATCTCTTCACGCAGCTCTGCGCGCGCGCGTTCGAGCGCCTGCGGCTCGCGCAAAGCCAGCTCCGGCTCCCAGTCATACCAGGACTGCTCGCCGTGCGCGTTCTTGAGCGCGCGATAGAGCGCGTAGTCTTCCAGCCACAGGGCTGCGCGCCCGCAGAACTCCTGAAAGCTCATGAGCAGTTGCGCGTCCCCCGTGCGCGCGAAATTCTCGTAAGCTTTGTGGAGGAGCGTAGCCTTGAACTTTTTCACGCTCTCGTACGCGACGCGCTCCGCCGGAAAGGTTTCGTGTGCGGCGAGGTCTGCGTCCGAGAGCAGTCCCATCGAGACCAGCCTGCGCGGGCTGATGAGCAGCGTGTTGCCCGCGAAGGATGAGAGGCCCTGATACGGAGATTCGCCGTAGCCGGTCGGCCCTAAGGGCAGGACCTGCCACAAATGCTGTCCGCTCGCCGCCAGAAATTCGATAAACTCGGTGGCCTCGTCGCCCAGCTCACCGATGCCGAACTCGCCGGGCAGCGAGACCGGATGCAGCAGGACGCCGCTCGCTCTTGGAAGTCTCACAGTCGCTCACTTTCTCACGGAAGTAGAGTTACACCGGGTGAGTGTAAAGATAAAAGTGAGTTTTTTGAAGCGGGGTGAAAGAAGGTTTGGTGGAGGCGCCGAGAATTGAACTCGGATCCAAAGGCCGCCGCCGGAAGACTCTACATGCTTAGTCGCTTCTCTTTTCGCAGAGCCGGAGCCCTGCGGATTTCGCTCAACGCCGAGTCAGTGAAGTGACAAGACCTCAGCGAGAGCTAGTCCGACTTGGTCTCGCGCGCGACCACGGACCGAAGCCGCGCGCCAGCTCAACTGTGTGACATCTCACTCCGCGCGCATGAGCAACTTGCGGCGAGACGCTCGGTGCTTAATTAGGCAGCGAGAGCCAATTCTTGGTTATTGGCAATTGTTGTTTCTCCACGCTTTTTAACGAGCTGCATGAAGGAGCCCGGCATGACATCCGCTCGACGTACAAGACCCCTGTCGAAGCCTGTCGCCCCCATCCATAGCGAAAGCTATTGGAGTATAGCTTTGATGACCCGCGCGGTCAAAGAGTTCGCCTTCGGAGGAGTTATGACTGCCCGTTCTGACGGCCGCTGAGATATTTTTCGACCATCAAGATCAGGGCGTTCAAATTCTTATCCGTGCGTGTCAGATTAACTTCCGTGTTGGCCTGTGCGACGGCTAAAGCTCCTACAAACCGCTGTAGGCTTTCGTGCGACTCTGCCAGTCTGTCCACTTTATCTCCGATGATAGCCACGGAGGCTTCAAGCTTGACGACGGACTCGGCGATTCCAGCCACATTCACTTCCAGCTTTTGCAGATTGGTGGAAACCTGTGCCTGCTGCTCAAGGATAAACTGGATAGTAGACTGCATCTCTTCGTTGGTCATGGCGATGCTCCCTTTTTATGCGAGGGGCGCGGCTCAGAGTCTAGGCGCGGCGATGTCGCAAGGTCAAGGAATATAATTTTGCAGCGGTGGTTCGCTGAGGAGTTGTAAAACCTTCTTGACATTCGCCATCTCCGGTTCACCGATACTTAGGATTTGCGATATAATTACGGTTACGCGCAGGCGACCTGTTACTCCCCGAAAAGTCGCTGGTCAGTGCAGTCAGGCGAGGCTGCTCGAATCTGAAACCTTTGCCGGCTTAATAAAAGAGGACTGTAAAGCTCATGTCTCGAAAAGAATCTCGTGCTGTGCAAACACGCTCGGCGGCCCAGCCGCCCGCGCGTCGTCGCCGCTTCCTGCGTACGTTCTGGTTTCCGGCGGTGCTCCTGCTGGCAATCGCCGCCGGGGGCCTGACGGGGATCGTCGCCGCCTACCAGCTCAACTATTCGCAGGCCGCCATCGAGGTCGCCTCGCTCGCCACCTACCGGCCGAGCGTGGTCACGCGCGTCTACGCCGACGACGGCCAGACCGTGATCGGCGAGTTCGCGCTGGAGAAGCGCATCCCGCTCAAGTACGACGAGATTCCGGACAGGATGAAGAACGCGATCCTCGCCATCGAGGACGCGCGCTTTAACGACCATATCGGGATCGACCCGATCCGCATCGCGGGCGTGGTCTTAAAAAACATCACGACCGGCTCGCGCGAGGGCGGCTCGACCCTGACGCAGCAGCTCGCCAAGAACCTTTTTCTTTCCAGAGAGCAGACGCTTCAGCGCAAGATGAACGAATGGCTCGTCGCGCTCCAGATCGAACGCTACTACACCAAGCAGCAGATCATGGAGATGTACGCCAACCACATCTTCCTCGGCGCGGGAGCTTACGGCGTGGAGGCCGGAGCCGAGACCTATTTCAACAAGCACGCGAAAGACCTCACGCTCGAAGAGGCCGCGCTGCTGGCCGGGATTCCGAAAGCGCCGGGACAGTATTCGCCGACGGTCGACATGAACGCCGCACGCGAGCGCCGCAATCTGGTGCTGGAACAGATGGCGAAGTACGGCTTCGCCTCGGCCGCCGAGGTCGAAGCGGCGAAGGCCAAGCCGATCAAGCTCGCCGACACCGTCTACTATCAATCGCAGTCGCGCTCTTCGGCCTTCGATTATCCGGTCGAGCAGATTCGGCAGGAGCTGGAAGACAGGTACACGACGCGCGTCGCGCAGGGCGGCCTCTCGGTCTACACGACGATCAACGTCGCGGCGCAGAAGAAGGCCGTCGAGGTCGTGCGCGCGG
>JAFBAJ010000509.1 GCA_019247865.1 Acidobacteriota bacterium | reverse complement strand
TCTGCCGAAAGACGACATCGAGTATGTCCGCAGGACTTGATAAATATCGGCCTGCGCCGAGCCGCTGAGCCCGCCAATGTCCGAGATCGGCGCGTATTCAACCCTCGTCAGATCGATGGAGCCGAGCACCGTCTGGAGAGTCCCCAGGAGCCCTAAGGTGTTGGCGACCCGCGCCTGATACGTGCCTGCCGCCGGAAGCTTGAGCGCGACGCGCTCGCGCTTGCCGGTCAGGCCCGGTTGATTGACCATGTTGGACTCGCCCTGCTTGACGCCGGCCGCGTTATACACGGCGAGGCTCAGGTCATTGAGGCTCGTCATCGGCCCCCACGCGGTGCCGACCGAGGCGACCAGCGTGTTCGGCGGAATGTTGAAGTTTGAAGAGAAGGTGCTGCCCGGCTGCACGACGCCGTCGAAGCTCTGGAACTGCTCGTTGACGAACTGCACCTGGCCGTGATCGAGCGTCGCGCGCCACATGCCCATCCGCCGCTGCGGGAACGCAGCCTCCAGCACAGCCGCATGAGCATTCAGCATGCCCGCTCCGACCTCGTGCGCGTAATACGCGGGCAGCGGAGTCGCCGTGCGTTGCAGGATGTCTCTGACCTCCGCGGGCGTCAGCTGCGGGTTGGCTTCGAGCATGAGCGCGATGGTTCCGGCTACCTGCGGCGCGGAAAAACTCGTCCCGCTCGCGGTCGTGTAGAACGGAAGCTCGCCGGGCGACAGGCGTTGCAGGTCCGTCTCGGACTCATTGCCGAGCGCGCCGTAGATGCTCGTGATGAGCGCGCCGCGCAGAGAGACGATGGAGACGCCCGGCGCGACCAGCGTCGGACGAAAGAGCGAACTGCCGAACGCTCCGCGCGAAGAGAAACTTGCGACCCGGCCGCGCTCGTCCGTCGCGCCGACGCTGATGACCCACGGCGCGACCGCGTACGGATTGAGCGAGTTCAAACCCGAACCCGAATTGCCCGCCGAGAAGACGACGTTGACGCCGTTCTCCGTCAGCATCTTCGTCGCAATGTTGACCGGATCGTTGTAGTCGAAAGCGGTGTTGGCGGAGAAGCTGCAATTGACGACGCGCGTGTTCAGCGTCGCACCGTTCGCCAGCAGGTAATCGAACCCGGCCAGCACGTATGTGAGATTGAAATCGCCCGCGCTGAGGCCGACGATGCGCGCGCCCGGAGCGATGCCGCTATACTTGCCGCCCGAACGGCTGCCGTTGCCCGCGATGATGCCCGCGACAAAAGTTCCGTGACCGTAGAGCTGATCCGTGCTCGGCAGCCCTTCGATGCTGAGCGGATTGTTGAAGCCGATGCCGACGCCCTGCGTGTCCAGCAGCTTGACGTTCTTGACCACGCGGCCAGAGAGGTCTGCGTGCGTCCCGTCCACACCCGTGTCGAGCACAGCCACAGTCACATTACGACCCGACACGGGCAGACCGCTGTTCCTCACCGTGAGGTCACGGTCACGCGAGACGCGCGAAGCGCCGTTGATCGCCAGCCTGTTATCCAGATTGAGTTGCAGCGTCCGATTGCCGTAGATCGAACGCACGGACGAGAGCCTTGAGATGTTGATGAGCTGTTCGCGCGTCGCGGTGATGCAGATCATCGGCAGCACTCGATAACGCGTGCCGCCCAGCACGCCGATGGCTTGCAGGTCTGCCACGTCGGCTTGGGTCGGCTGGTGATGATAGACGATGACGGCATTGACGCCGCTGTCGTCCGTCATATCGCTCAGCCGCGCGGCCAGCTGCGGATCGACGCTCTGCAATCCGGTCTGGATGCCGTTCGTCCCCGTCATCCCGTCCGCGCCGGTCATCGTAATGCCATCTGCGCCAGTCATCGTGATGCCGTCAGCTCCGGTCATCGTAATCCCGTCGGCTCCCGTCATCGTGATGCCGTTCGGCTGAATCGTATAGGTCGAGCCGTCCGCGCGCGTCGCAAAGAGACTGTCCGCGCCGGTCATCGTGATGCCGTCCGCGCCGGTCATCGTAATGCCGTCGGCTCCGGTCATCGTAATGCCATCCGCGCCCATGCGATTGACGCCATCCGCGCCGGTCATCGTGATGCCGTCAGCGCCAGTCATCGTGATGCCGTTCGGCACGCGAATGACGACTGAGTCCGCTTGATAGCGTGTGCCGTCGGCTCCGGTCATCGTGATGCCGTCCGCTCCGGTCATCGTAATCCCGTCGGCTCCAGTCATCGTGATACCGTCCGCGCGCACTGCGCTGACACCGTTGGGGCCGGTGTAGGTCGCGCCGTCTGCGCCGGTCATGGTGATACCGTCCGCGCCCGTCATCGTGATGCCGTTAGGGGTGAAGGAGAGAAAGCCGTCCGCGCCGGTCATCGTGATGCCGTTCGTGCCGATATAGCTGACGCCGTCGGCTCCGGTCATGGTGATGCCATTCGCGCCCGTGATCGTCACTCCGGCGAGAGCCGGCCCCGCGCACAGCACGCAGATGAGCAGCAGCGCGAGCCATCGCTTCGATCTCTGGCAGATTTCGTTGAGCATAATTACATCAATACTTCGCAGGCAGAGGCTCGAAGCTTCTGCCCGAAATGGAGGCTGCCGGGTCTGTTTGCACGGGGGATTCGAAAAGGGCACGCCGAAGGTCGGGAAGCGTCCCAAAAGCGCGTTATTTTAGCATGAACTTTCATGTGCATTCAAACAGTTTTGACAGCCGCTCAAATGGTTTAAGTAAATGAGAGGAAAGGCTTAAAAAAGCTTGCCTGTCCTTATTTCAATAGCTCCCTGTAAATCTTCTGCGTCTCGGCGACCGGCTCGACGCCGAGTTCCTCGCGCAGGAGTTTGCGCAGAGATTCGTACTGCTCTTTGACCGCGACGCGATTGCCGAGCGCGGCGTGCGCGCGCATGATCGTGCAGTGGATGTCCTCGCGGAACGAATCGTCGCGCAGGATCTGGTGCGCGAGGTCTAAGGCGCGCGACCATTCCTTCATCTTCTCGGCGGCGGCGGCGAGCGATTCCAGAATGCGCAGGTACTGCTCGCGATAGTAAGAGCGATGCTCGTCCACCCATTCGTCGTAGGCCGATTGCATGAAATCGCCTCGATAGAGCGCGAGCGCCTTCTCATAAGATTCGACATAACGCTCCTGCTGCCCTGCGCGTTTGGCGGCCTCGCCCTCCGCCACGAGGCGGTCGAACTCCTCTGTGTCTATCGAGTAGGAGAAGTTCGGATGAAGCTGGTAATCGCCGTCCCGGTAGAGCAGAAAGTTCTGCTTCAACGGCTGATTGCTGTTGAGCGCCTTGCGTATGTGCGAGACGGTCGGATGAAAATTCTTCTCGATGGCGTCGAAATCCGATTCGCCCCAGAAGGTATCAATGATGCTGTCTTTGGAGGCGCGGCGATGCCTGCGCGAAGCGATGAAGCACAGGATGTCGCGCGCGCGCTTGGTCGTCCAGGCGTCCGCGGCTAAGGGGCGCAGAGGGTCGCGGAAGATCTGGACCGGGCCGAGCATGTTGATGGTCAAGTCTGTGACCGGCTGCTGCGCCGTGACCAGCGGCAGGCTCGGCAGAGAGCCCGTGCTGCTCACCTTTTGTGCCGCCGCCGCGGGCACCTGTTCGCGCACGTCGGGCGGCAGCAGCTCCGAAGCGTCGGCCGAAGCGAAGAGCTGCGGATTGTACTTGACCTCGCGTTGGAGCCAGTACTCGTAATCGTAACGCGCGGCCAGATCGAGCGCGCGGCGCAGCGGCTCCAGCATCGCCTCGCTCTCGCCCGTCGCGTAGAGCGAGGCCGCGAGCGCGAGCGACGCCTGCGCTTCGTAATAGTAGAGCTGGTGCTCGTGAAAATATTCGAGCGCAGGTTGGAGCTGCGTGCGGGCGGCTTCGTGCTCGCCCTGCGCGAGCATGACGCGGCTCCGCGCGAGGACGGCCGTGTAGCGGCCCAGCTCGTCTCCGGTATCCACACGCGCGCCCACCAGCCGATCCAGCAGGAGCCGCGCGCCCGCCGCATCGCCCATCTGAAAGCGGAGCAGCGCCTGCTCTTCCCACAGCTCGCGGCGCGTCGGGTCGATCCCGGCTTCGTCATAGGCGCGCGCAGCGCGCTCGTAAAACTCCGCCGCCCGCGCCGCGTCCTCACGCTCGCGGTAAAGATTGCCGTAAGCCTCGAAGACTTCGCCGCGCAGCGACATCAGGTTAAAGAGCTGACAGGTTTCAAGCGCGCGATCCAGGTGCTCTTCGCCCGCTGTGAAATCCCCTCGATAGAGATAGCAGCGCGCCATGTTGAGATGGCCGATGGCCTCCTGCGGCATCGGCGCGCCCGCGTCGTCGCGCAGCATCCGCCGCAGCCAACGCAGAGCCTCGCCGAAGTCGCCGCGCATCCCGGCGGGCGTCCCCAGATTGTGCGCGATGAGCCGCACGTAGTAGTCGGCATTGCGCTCCTCTGCGGCCTGCAAAGCGACGCGAAACTCCAGCTCGGCCTTCGTCCAGTCGCCCATCGCGACATGGCACAGGCCGCGCGTGTTGCCGCACTTGATGCGGACGATTGATTTTTCGCCCGTCAGCTCGACCGCGCGGTCCAGATGCGCGAAAGCCGTCTCGTAATCTCCCTGCCGCCGCGCGATGGCCGCGAGCGAATGCAGTGATTCGGCCTCGCCCTCGCGGTCGCCCTGCTCGCGCAGGAGCGAGACGGCGCGGCGGAACCAGCCGGTCGCGGCGGCCTCGTCGCCCTGCAACCGCGCGACCTCAGCGCGATGCGCCAGAGCGCGCGGTTGTGCTTCGAGCACGGCGACGGGGAGAGCCTGTGCGAACGTGACGAGCGAAGCGAGCGCGCCCGAAGCGATCCACTCGCCGCCGCGCTCGGCGATGAGATGAGCCGCGCGCACGTAATCCTCCGCCGCAACGAGGTGGTGCATGGCCTGCTCCCACTTGTCGCGCTCCAGAAAATAATCTGCGTAACGCATGTGCTCGGCGAGCACTTTGGCGCGGCCGGCTTCGGTGCGAAAACGCCTGCGCAGAAAGCTCTGAAAGAGCGGATGAAGGCGATACTCTTCGCCGCTCCCGTCGCTGGCGATGGTCAGAAAGACGTTGCGCCGGACGAGCGTCGGCAGCGTCTGCGCGCAGTGCATGTCCGGGTAGAGACGGCCGCAGGTGTCGACCTCGATCCGCTCCAGCAAAGAGATGCGCAGGAGCAACTGCTGCACGTCCTCCGTCTCGTCCGCGAAAACCTCTTCCGCAAAGTAGTCGAAGATATCGCGCTCGGACTGGCGCAGGACTTCGCTCAGGTTGAGCGATTCGGCCTCGCCGTCGAGCGCGCCCTGCGCCTGCACCTGACGTTGCGCGACCTGCCGGACGAGTTGGAGCGCGGTGATCCAGCCGTGCGTACGCTCTCGATATTCGGCGAGCTGTTCGGGCGTCAGCTCCAGATCGAAGACCTGACGGAAAAGCTCCTGCGTCTCCTGATCCGTAAAGAGCAGCTCGGCGCGGTCGATGATCGAGAGCGAAGCCTGCGAGCGCAGCCGCGCGAGCGCGAGCGGCGGCACGTCGCGCGAGATGATGATGACGTGCATCACGTCCGGCAGATAGGCGAGCAGGCGATCCACGACCCGGTGGACGAGCGTCTCCGTGCCGAGATGGTGATAATCGTCGAGCACCAGAATCATCTGCTGCTCGACCTGTTCGAGCACTTCGTTGAGAAGCACGTCCACAGCCCTCTCGGGCTGCCGCGCCAACTCGTTCGCGGACTCCTGCAAATAGGAGAACATCACTTCGCCGAAGCCGGACACGGCCTGACGGATGCCGTAGGTGATGTAGCCGAGAAAGACGGAAGGGTCCGCGTCCGTGTGGTCGAGCTGATACCAGACGAAGTTGCGCGCGTGCTTGCGTACGAAGTCGGCGACCAGCGTGGTCTTGCCGGAGCCCGCGTTGGCCGCGACGAGCGTGACCGGATGAGCCAGATTCGCCTGCAGGCGTTCGGTCAGGCGCGGGCGCGTCAGAAGCTCCGGCGCGGGACGCGGCGGCAGCAGCTTGGTGCGCAGAAAGAAGGCCGGACGCTGGACAGTCGTCTCCAACGGAGGCGCGGCAGATTGCTGCAACGTCTCCTCAACGGGCGCAGTCGGGGCGGCTGCGTTATGACGACGTGTCCTGGGCGCCATCGGCATATGCCTCATGCGAATTGTCTGAGCGTGCTGCGGATGGAGATTATCACAACGAAAGCTTTGCAAGCTACGCTCCACCTGCGAGGGTTTGAAAACTGTAGGGGCAGGGCTTTGTCCCTGCCCTACAAATCAGAAAACGTATCCGTGAAGCTGCTGCACGACGCGCAGCCCCCTCGGTCTTTTGGTCCGCGGCGGCTGCCGCTCGCTTTCGTTTGAAGCGAGCACGCACGCCAGAGCATCCAGCGCCGAGGCGCGACCGCGCGTCTGCTTGTGCGCCGCGCTGGCCTGCGCTCCCGCCAGGCTGTAAGTATTAAAAAGCTCCTTCGCCTCCTCCTTTGAAAAGGCGAGCATCGTTTCATCTATCACGCACAGGGTCTGCTTCGAGCGCATCCGCCAGAGCGGAGCGGGCGGCAGGCTGCGCCCGGTAATCAGGACGTGCGCCTCTGCCGGCAGGAGCGGCAGCAGGCGGCGAAAGAACGGGACGACCCAGTCCGCGTCGTAGATCAGATGGAGGTCGTCGATCACGATCAGCAGCGGCTCGCTGCCGCTCTCCAAAAGCTCGTAGATGAAAGACTCCGCGAGCAGCGGGATGTCTTCGAGGCTGGACGATTCGACCAGCCGCATGATGGCCTCGCCCGCAAACTTAGGGCGCTGTGCGCGGACGCTTTCGACCAGGTACTCGAAGAAGACGCGCCGGTCGCTGTCCGAGGCATCCACCTTGTACCAGGCTATGCGTCGCCCGCAGCCCGCGGCGAAATCGGCCGCCAGCATGGTCTTCCCGGTTCCCGCGCGACCGTTGATGATGGTCGAAGTGCAGGAATTGAGCGCGACGCGCAGCTCCGTCAGGAGGCGCGAACGCGAAATACGCGGCAGCTCTGCGGGGGACTTAATTTTATCGAGAATCAATTGCATGCTTTTGGGTTCCTTAACGTCTCGGCTTCAAAAATCCTGGCTCGCGCCGATGAGGAGCACATCAGAACAGCCCTCAAAAAGCTTTTATGCCTTGCGTGTCAACAACTTGCCCCACATCCCGGGCGCGTGTGGCGAGCATACGCCCGGCGACATTTTAATTATCCAAAAGCGGGTTGAGGAATTCTTGAGGCCCAAAGACCTATTTCTGTCGGGCGTAATAGCCTTCGCGGTAGAGCAGGCGCAGCTTGCGTTTGCGCAGTTCCGGGTTGGTGATTTCGAGGCGGATGCGGCGGTAGGAGCCGTCGCGCGCGGCGTTGGACGGCGTGTAGGCGAGCAGGTATTGCGCGCGCAGTTCCTGCTCGATCTGCTTGAAAGCCGCGTGCAGGTCGTTCTCTTCATCCGGAAAGAAGGCGCGGCCGCCCGTCTTCTCCGAAATCCTGCGCAGCGTCTCCTTCTCGACGCTCTGCCGGTCGCCGACGATGCCGATGGAGTAGATGACCACGTTGGCTTTGACCGCGCGCTCGATGGCCTCCTCTTTTTTGAGGCGGCTATTGGTGTCGTTTCCATCGGTCAGGAGAATGATGGCGCGGCGCGTGCGCGCGTGCGTCTGCGAGAGCACTTCATTGGAAGCGAACGAGAGCGAGTCCCAGATGTTCGTGTAGCCGATTGAATCGTCGTAATCCGGCTCGGCGCGCTCCTCCGCCGTGGCGACCGCGCCGCCCTCTTCCGGGTCGCGCGGATGGATGACGATGACCTGTTCGATTCCCTTTTGCAGGCTTGAGAGGTCGCCCGTCAGCGGCTGCTCGATGGTCGGCTTGCCGGTGAAGGAGATGATGGCGGCCTGATCTTTCTCTGGACGAATGACCGCGTCCACGAAGGCGCGCGCGGCGGCCTTCTCGTCGGGCAGCGTCTCTTCCTGCGACCAGCTCGTGTCGATCAGAATCGCCAGCGAGAGCGGCAGCTCCGTCTCGCGCTGAAAGGTAAAGACCTCCTGCGGCGTGTCGTTCTCAAAGACGCGCACATCCTCCTTCCGGAGCGTCGTGACGTAACGCCGGTCCTTGTCGATTGCCGTGAAGAGAATGTTCGTGAGGTCTGTTTCGACGCGGACGACCTCATCGTCATCGGCGGGCCGCGTCGGTCGCTTCTGCTGCGCCGACGCACGCAGCCACGCTGCCACGCCAACGCTCAGGATAAACAGCAGCGCGATGAACAGCGCCCGGCGATAAAGACGAATCACGGCCTCTTTGTCCCCCTCGATCTCGGATTAAAGCATTATTGCGGCGACAGCTCAATAAGCTTGTGCTGCGGGTCAAAAGAGAGCCGGAACGGCGCGAGGGCTTCGCGTCCGAGCAGGATCGGTGCGCCCGCAGCAACGCCCGAAAGCAGATCCGTCGGCACGCTGCGCAATTCCAGGGCTCCGATATAGACTGTCGCCGGAGCGATGCGGCGCGAAGTGACGCTGCCGCCGCCCAGGTCGCGTACGACATCCCTCGCACGACCGTTGTTCGAGAGCATCCCCATCGCACGCGCTGCGTCCGGACTGAGCGCCAGGCCAAAGCCTGAGCCGGTATCGATCAGCGCGCGCCTGCCTCCGTCGAGCATGACGAAGGGACGACGACTGCCGCCGCTGAAGATCCACGGCACGACGGCTCCGCCCGGCGGCGCTGCGCTCACGCGCAAAGGATTCGTGCGCGGGTCGAACGCGCTGATCTCGCCTCGCGCGGGATCAATCACAAAGCCGAGCGGCCAGAAGGCATCGACCGGATCGAGCACGCCGTCGAGGTCGCCTGGCAGGCCGTCCGTCACGATGACAGTGCGACCGGACGGCAGGAGATTGTCGGCTTCACCAATCGCCAGTTCGCGCACCAGACCTTCACGACCGGCTCCCGCGCCCGCGCCGCTGAGGCCGCTGATGTTGACGCTTGAGCCGCGACGGATGCCGACGCGCGCGTCCTGTGCAACTCGCGTTGAGATAATGGTCGCGCCCGCGCCCGTATCCACAGCGAAGCTGTAGGGGCCGGTGCCGTTCACCCAGGCTCTCACCAGCAACCCGCGCCCTTCTGCTTCGCGGAAGCGAACGGCGTACGGAATCATGCGTCCCTGCGACGCAAAATTACGGGCAGCCCCGTAAGCATACGAAGCTGCCCATGCTGCGAGAACTATCAGAACGGCTGAAGCTGCGACGACGGTTCGTGTCTTCAAAGCAGGCTTCATCGTCTCGTCCTGTCTCAGGTTAACCGGCTACTTTTAGTAGCGGCGATCCTTCTTGCGGATCTTGTAGGTGTAGAGCGCAGAGCCGCCCGCACCCGCCAGCGCACCAATGAGCGCGCCCTTCTTGCCGCCGATCAGGCCGCCGAGCAAGGCCCCGCCGCCCGTGCCGGCCGCGACCGTCAGCTTGTCACGGTGCTTCTGCCAGAACGAACGCTTCTGCGGCTGGCGCTGGTTATAATCATAGTAGACCTGACGCGAGCTGCCGTTTCTGGCGACTCTGTTGCGCGAGCTGCGATACTGCACCGGCACGACGTTGCTCGAACGGTTCTGAGCCGTGCTGTAAATCGCATCATTGTTCGTGCCGTTCTGCGCGGCCAGAAAGCCTTCCTGGAAGCCATCGCGGTAGGCTGCCTGCTCACCGGTCAGGTTCGCCTGCTCGGTGCTCGCGGGCACGGTTTGGGCCGCGTCCACAGCCTTGAGCGGCGTGGTCGAGGCGGTCGTTTCAGCCATTTCGGTAGTCTTGGGGCGCATCACAAATGCTCCCACTGAACCACCCAGCAGAGCTGCCACAAGCGCGATTGGTAAGATTGTTTTCGTTGGGGTTATCATCCTTGAGTCTCTCCTCTTTTTAATCTTTCCCCGCACCTACCGAAGGCCGGGCTCTTCCGCCTTCAAATAATGGCAACTCCCGTTCCCTTCAGCCTTTATCACGCCGAGGAAACGCCAAAAAGCTCAAAATTGCTCGTAAATTCAGGCATCGCAATGAAAACACAATGACGGCAATGCTCCTCTCAAATCTTCGCGCACGTTCTGTGTAACCGATATGGATTGTTTGCGCACGATAGCGTCAGAAAACAAAACGGACGGGTTCACGCAAAGGCGCAAAGACGCAAAGAAGAGCTTGAATCTTTTCTTCGCGTCACCAGCGCCTTGGCGTGAAATATCTTATCCGAACATCGCCGCGGCGCGTCTCTTCACCTCTTCCTCCGAGAGGTCTTCCTTGTGCGTGGCGATTCCCCAGATGTGCCCGTAGGGGTCTTCGAGCCTGCCTGAGCGGTCGCCGTAAAACTGATCCTCGACTGGCTTGAGCAACTTCGCTCCACCGGCCACGGCCGACTCTGCGACGGCGTCCACGTCTTCAAAGTAGAGATAGAGCGTGATGGGCGAACCGCCCAGCGTTTGCGGGCTCACAAATCCCATCTCCGGGAACTCGTCCGCGAGCATGATGATCCCCTCGCCGATCTTCAGCTCCGCGTGCGCGATCTTCCCGCCGGGCGCTTCCATCCGCTGCAGCTCCGTCGCACCAAAAGCCTTCTTGTAGAACTCAATCGCACCGGCCGCATCATTCACACACAGATACGGCGTCGCCCCCTTGTAAGCATCCGGAATGGCTTTCACCTGACTCATATTCTTTTCCCTTTCATCAAGAAAATTTTAGCGGCGAGGGTTATTCCGAGAGAAGCTTATATCACGACTTGATTTCAGAGGCAATACTTTATTTCACGCATGAAACAGCCGCAGGAGAGCCGTCCAAAGCTTTTTTGAGAGGATTAATAAAAAGATTAATTGGCGTCGTTAAAGCGGCTTTCAACTTCGGCTAGAGGAAGAGTCGGCGCATCATGCTCTGAATCTTTAGCGTCGCGTAGATCAAGCAGGTCTTCCATGTCCGCAAGCCACTCTTGCAGGGCGACGAACTCTTCGTAAGGGAGGACAGCAAACTCTTTTCTGCCGTTCTTGGTCAGGATTTCAGGATGTAGCTCAGGTCTGCTCATAAAGTTTCTCACGAATATGCGCGACTGCGATGTTTGATACGGTAAATAATAACGCGCTCGCCTTCAATTTCAAACAGCACACGGTAATCGCCAACGCGCAAACGATATTCGGGTGTGAAGTTAGTCAAGCGTTTTCGTCGCCCGTCAAGCCATTTTCCAGCCCGCGAATTTTCTCCAACACACGCCGCGCAGCCTGACGATCCAAAGCATCAAGGTCTTTCACAGCGCGCGGTTTAAATTCTATAATTAACCATTCGTTCATCTTTCTCGCTCCATCTAGTAAGAACCTACGTAGAATATTAGGGTCGGCATTAATGTAGCGAGAGGTACGATATTGTGAATAGTACTAGTGATTTTTTAATTTGACCTTCCCTAAAGCGACATCGGCTGTCCTTTATACAGATGATTGTAGTATTCATTTCCAAGCATCCGTTTATGGGCTCTAATAGCAGCTTTTATCTGCCGCACACTATAATCCCCGATCTTAAAATTGCAGAGGAAAGCAGCATGTTCATGGGCAATATATTCCGGACTTGAATCATATTCTTTGGCATCTGCTCTCTGAGGCTCAAGCTTTGAAATTAGTTCATCCGGTAAACCTATGTGACTTGGATTAGGGTTCTTTGCTCCTAGTGTCCCTTCAATAAATGGACTCCAATTCTGATATTCACGTTTAACTGCTTCCCGCCCTTTTATGCCCCCACCATGCTTCCTATATATCTTTTTTGCCTGCTTCCAAATTGGATGAAGCCTCTCATAATGCGTAGCTAAAGCACCCTGATATTTATCTAATGGGGACTTGCTCCCACCAGCGTGAATGTTCATCCACTTCTTGCGGGCATCCCTGTACAATCTTTGCTCTAAGCGCATGAGAAATCTTTCAGTGTCAGCGGCTAATTCTGGTTTAAGCCCCGCTGCACTTCGCATATGTGACTGGTATCTTTCAGGTGTGTAGTCAGCTCCAACCAGCGCTTCCACCATTTTTTGTTGGAGGATAAAAAGGATAGCACTAATCAAGTCACCTTCAATAAATGCATTAACCCTGAACATAATACCCGGCATAGTTATGCTTCTATCTTCATCTATAATAATAGGTGAACTATCCTGCCCTCCTAATGTAATCGTTATCTCTGTACCTTTCTCTGTGCTTTTTGCTACACCCCAACTATCCTTTTCAACTTCTTCCTTTATATTACTAATTTGCTTTGACAATACAGGGTCGATACTCAAAAGCTTTTCGCTTAGTTTTTCCAACCTTTGGACAAGTGGAGATGATAAAAACTCTTCAACAATAAATTGTATATATTCAAAGAGAGTTACATGCTTGCCTTGCAAAATGTAACCATGTTTTGGCTGAAATTTATTGTGAGATCGTTTATTCATTTACCGGTTATGTCCGCATAAGACTTCTCATAATTTCCTAAGACTCAACTGCCTTTTTGCTATCTGCACTTAATGGCTTGAGCGGCAGGTCGACGATGAAGCGCGAGCCGTGGCCGGGGGAGCTGTGGACTGTGATGTGGCCGCCGTGGCGTTCGACGATCTGTTTGACGATGGCGAGGCCGAGGCCGGTGCCCCGTTTCTTGGTGGTGAAGAAGGGCTCGAAGATGCGCGCGCGTGTGGCTTCGTCCATCCCTGCGCCCTGGTCCGCGACGGTGATGCGTGCGTGCGCTTTCGCGCCTTTGGAGGTGCGGCCATGGCCGTTGACGCGCTCTGCCTCGATGGTGACGGGG
>JAFBAJ010000495.1 GCA_019247865.1 Acidobacteriota bacterium | reverse complement strand
AGCTCAAGTTCCTGCCGGGTCTCATGGCCGGGCTTCTCGCCGGATTGCTGCTGGCGTGGCCGCTCAGCCGTCCGGCCAGCGCGCCCGTCACTCCCACGCCGGACTCGACGCCCTTTGAGGTCGCGTGCCTCTCGCCCGCGGAGCTGGAAACGCTGGCGCTGGATGTTCTGAGCGCCCTGAACGAGAAGAAAGGGGCGCTCCCCCCACAGGAATTCGGCGCGGCGCAGGGTGACTGGATGCCGCTCAGGAACGATCCGAAACAGGTTCGACAGGGAATCAGGAATGCACGGCGACTGCTGTCCTTAGCCAAGAAATTTACGATTGAATCACTGATGAAGACAGGCCAGACCGGCACGCTCTCCAAAGAGAAGCGATTGATCGAGGCGATGCGTCACATCGTGCTCGACCCCCAACTGGTCAACACCGCGGAGGTCTCTGAAGGGGATTTATCGAAAATCTATGTCAGTCCGGACTACGCTGCGACCCTCGTTTCAGACGATGAGGCGGTGCTCATGCTCGGCCATGAGCTGACCCATGTCGCAGTGCGTACCGGCAGGCTTCATCATTTGATCGAGAACGTGAACCAGATCGCACGGCAGTCTGCCAGCCTGGAGCTGAGTGAAGACCAGCAGGAGGAGCTGGCGTGTGATTTTATCGGCGCGGAGGTGCTCAAGCGTTACATCGCGCTCGCTCCGACAGCCGAGCCCAACGCCGAGCGTTTTGCGCGCGTCTTCGGATATCTGTCTCCGGCGGAGCGGCTCGCGCTCGCCTGGCAAAACTTTTGCGACTCCTACAACGGCGCGGCCTGGGACGAGCAGCATTTAAGCCAGGATCAAACCTTTCGCGCTTTGCTCGGGCTCGATCCGGAACTGCGCGCACTGATCCCCGCCGACGCGAGTGCAATTCAGCTCTGCCGCTAGACCAGCGGCGATGATGACCTCAGCCCCGCAGCACGGGACTCCTCACCTGTCCTCTAACCGTCCGGGTTTTTTCCATTATTCCATACTGTCATTTTTACCAGTACAGTAAGTTTAAAATTCGTTTAGGATGGTCGTTGCAGTTTCTCCGTCAGAGAGATGGCTTATGCTCTGCTCCTCCTGAAGCGAGTCGGGGCGCTCTACCAATCAAAGCTTGGTGAAGAGGGGAAAGTGGCGAGAGCGCGTATTTTATTGGCAGATGATCATCAGGGGATGCGTGACCGTGTTATCCGCATGCTGAGGCAGGAATTTGAGATGCTTGAGCCGGTGCAGGATGGGCGCGCGCTGCTGGAGGCTGCTTCGAAGTTGCAACCTGATGTCTGTCTGATGGACATCTCGATGCCGATCATCAACGGGATCGAAGCCGCCGCGCGGCTCAAAGAGAGCGGCTCGAAGGCCAAGATCATCTTCTTAACCATCCATGAAGATCAGGACTTTCTGGTGGCCGCGCTGAAGGCCGGAGCCTCCGGCTACGTGGTTAAGCCGCGCATGGCCTCCGACCTGCGCGACGCCGTCAAAGAGGTGCTGGCCGGGCGCACATACATCTCTTCATCCCTCTGCTCCAGCACCAGCACCGACTGATTCGGAAGTTTTTAAAAATCTACCTCAAGCCTTTTCCAGCCCGGCATATTTTTCGATGAGCTTCTTTTGTCCGAAGCCCGGAAAGCTGACCGTCAGTTTGGCTGCGTCGCCGTTGCCTTCGCGCCGGAGGACGAGGCCGCGCCCGTATTTCGGATGACGGACGTGCGTGCCGGGTGTGAAGCCGGACGCGCTTGAAGAGGATGCTGTGTTCGATGTGGAGGATGTGGCTCCTGATGAAGGCTGGCGCTTGATCTGCGGCGCGGCTTGATTGCTGCGCGAAGGCGGATTGACCTGCTGGCCGCGCTTGCGGAAAAACTCCGCGATGGAATCCACGCTGTCGTAAGTCTTGCCGGTGTAACTTGTGCGCTCGCGCGTCTCGCCGCGCAGGGCAGAGGCGGCGTACTTGTTCTCCAGGGTGGAAGAGCTGCGCGCGAAGGAGAGCCACGACGGGCCGCGCGAGAGGTCTTCCATTAAATCCAGCGGCATCTCGTTCAGAAACTGCGAAGGCTCGGCCGCCATCTCTTCACCGTAGACGCGCCGCTTCATCGCGTGCGTGACGTACAGGAATCTCTCTGCGCGCGTGATGGCGACATAGCAGAGACGGCGTTCTTCTTCAAATTCTGCCGGGTCGGTCGCGGCACGCGCATGTGGGAACAATCCGTCTTCGAGTCCGACGATGAAGACGAGCGGAAACTCAAGTCCCTTCGCCGCGTGCATTGTCATCAACGTGACGGGCGCATCGCGCTTGTATTGATCCGCATCCGAGACGAGCGCCGAATGGTCTATGAAATCACGCAAGCCTTCCTGCTTGTCGTAATCAACTGCCGCGTTGAC
>JAFBAJ010000432.1 GCA_019247865.1 Acidobacteriota bacterium | reverse complement strand
TTGATGACGTGACGAAAGCCGGGCGGGATGCCCGCGAACTCCGAAAAGTCCGGGTCGCGCCAGGTGCCGATGAAGGCCGCCGCCCCGCAGAGCCAGCAGACCGCGAAGGCGAGCGCCGTGTAACGCCACCTGCGGCGAAAGGTCTGCGGGAAATCTCGCGTGAAGAACTTGCGTATGCGATGGCCGCCCTGCGCGTCCGCGCGATAGATGCGCCCGTGCGCGCGTATGACCAGGCTGTTGAGATAGTTGATGAGGCGCGGGTCACGCGTCTCGGCGCGCGCGATTGCGAGGTCTGAAGCCGTGCGCCGATAGATGCGCCCCAGCTCGCGCACCTCTTCACGATGCAGACGGCGCAGAGATGAACGATCCAGCAGCTCCAGCAACTCTTCTAGCCGCTGCCACGCGCTCTTGCCGTCGCGTATGAAACGATTGGTCGACATATCAAGTGAAAGTCTCGGCGCTCAACCGACACCAGCCTATCTTAGCATGAGATTTTTTCCCCGTCCGGCAAATCATTTCCAACTTTCTTGAAATATCCAATCTTCTGCGTTACAAGTTCTTTACCGGTCGCAACTGTGAGTTGGCAAGACCGCTCTGACCGTTTTCCCACAATCTAACTTGTCCCTTGCGTCACCAGCGCCTTTGCGTGAGATTTTGATTTCTCAAACCGAACCACTATCGAAAATAGTCGCTCTCTAATCGTTCTTCTCGCGTTAAGATATACAGCATGAACCGGCTGGTCGAATGTGTTCCGAATTTTAGCGAAGGCCGCAAGACCGAAACGATTGAGCGGCTGGCGCGCGCGGTCGAAGAGGTCGCGGGCGCGGTCGTGCTCGACACGCACATGGACGCGGATCACAACCGCTCTGTGATCACGTTCGTGGCGGAAGCGGAAGTAGTGGTCGAAGCCGCATTGCGCGTCGTCAGGCTCGCCTCCGAGCTGATCGACTTGCGCCAGCACAAGGGCGAGCATCCGCGCGTCGGCGCGACCGACGTGCTGCCCTTCGTGCCTGTGCGCGGCGTGTCGATGGAGAACTGCGTCGCGCTCGCGCACGAGGCGGGCGAGCGCATCGCCAACGAGCTGCACATCCCGGTCTACTTTTACGAGAAGGCCGCGCGCCGCTCTTACCGCGTCAATCTCGAAGACGTGCGTCGCGGAGGCTTCGAGCTGCTGCGCGAAGAGATCAGCATCGCAGAAGAGCGCGCGCCCGATGTCGGCGAGCCGCGCGTGCACGAGAGCGCTGGCGCGTGCATCGTCGGCGCGCGCCCCTTCCTCGTGGCCTATAACATCAACCTGCGGACTGATGATTTATCAATCGCGCGGCGCGTGGCGCGCAGCGTGCGCGGGCGCGACGGCGGCCTGAGGTATTTGAAGGCGCTCGGTTTTGAATTGAAGTCGCGCGGCCTCGTACAGGTCTCCATGAACCTGGTCGACTACGAGAAGACGCAGCTTCATCAGGTCTTCGAGCTGGTCAAACGTGAAGCCGCGCGTTACGGCGTAACGGTCGCGGGCAGCGAGATCGTCGGCCTCGTGCCGCAGGCCGCGCTCGACCGTAGCGCGGAATATTTTCTCCAGATCGAAAATTTTGCCCCCGGCGTCGTGCTTGAGAACCGCATCGCGGCGGCCTTTGCCGGCAAGGGCGAGGCCGAGACGATGCGTGATTTCGTGGCCGAGGTGGCGAGCGCCAGTCCGGCTCCGGGCGGCGGCGCGGCGGCGGCGTACGCGGCCTCGCTCGGCGCGGCGCTCGGCGAGATGATCGCGCAGCTCACCGCCGGACGCGAAAAATACAGGGACGTGGATGGAGAAGTGCGCGACGCGCTGGCGAGCCTTGCGCCGCTGCGCGAGCGGCTCAATCAACTGGTGCTGGAAGACTCTGCGAGCTTCGAGCGCGTGATGAGCGTGCGGCGCTTGCCGCAGGCGACGGAAGAGGAGCGGCGCACGCGCGCAGGACATCTCGAAGAGGCTTTGAAGGGCGCGGCGACGGTGCCGCTCGAAGTCGCAAGCGTCGCCGTGCAGGTCCTGGAGCTGCTCGAAACACTGGCCGAGATCGGCAACACGAATGCGCTCTCGGACGCGGCGACGGGCGCGCAGCTCTCGCTCGCGGCGGTCGCAGGGGCGCGCTACAACGTGCTCGTCAACACGGCCGACATCGAAGACGAAGAGTTTACACACGAGCACCGCTCGCGCGCCGGAGACCTGCTCGAACGAGCGCGCGAGATCGCCGCACGGATCGAGACGCTGCTGCTCGATTCGATCTGAAAAAACTTTTTACGGAACAAAGCTTCAGCGCGCGCTGTCTAATCTCGCAGAAACTTCGATGATAAGCGAGGGGACGTGAGATGAGCGCGGACACCAAAACATTTCTCAAGCTGGCCTGGACGCTGGCTGCCATCGGCTGCTTCATCTTTCCACTGATTCTTATTCCCTCTAGCGATTCGGTGCCGGGCTGGGTAGAGCGCGCCAGCGTCGACATGTCGTTCGGCATGCTGGTGCTCTCTTTTCCGGCGGGTCTGCTCTATCTTCTCGCGGTTGCCTTCCTCCTCCACGCGTTTATGCCGTTCAACGTGCCTGTCTCTTTGTACGTTGTACTGTGGTTCGGCTTTTTCGTCATGGGCTATCTGCAATGGTTTCATTTGCTGCCGGGCAGGTTCAGGCGAGAGGGCCTGACCACGCTCGGATTGGATGAGAAGGAAGCTGTCGCCACGTCCCGTCGGCCTCATCGCCCACGACGCAGGCGCAAGAGCGCGCCCGCACAGCTCACAGAGAAGCAGGTGCTGCCGTTTGAAGCGACGCGGCGCACGCCGCTCGAAAGAGTCATCAGCGAGAGCTAGCGCAGTCAGCTTCTTTAAAGATGTTTCTTGAAGAAAGCAGCCATCTTCCAGCCGTCCAGATAGACCCAGGGCTTTTCGCCGCTGGTGTAATGGCCGCAGGGGAGCCACGCGACATCGAGCGGGAGGTTGTGCCTGCGCGCCTCCGCGATGACTTCGCGCGAGAGGTTGGCGGGAAAGGTCAGATCATAACGCGCGGCGATGAAGCGCATCGGTCGCGGCCTGAGCTGTAAGAGGCGCGGGATAAACGGAATCGGACTGATCGGCAGCCAGCACTCGCGCAGCTCTTCGAGCGTGACCGCCTCGCCGAACCCTTCGCGCACGTGTCGCGTCGAGATGCCGTGCCACACTACGTCCGCGAAATAGCCAGAGACGTGATTGAAGACGCCCATCGCAATTCGCTCGTCGTGCGCGTACGTGAGGAAGGCCGTGCAGGAGCCGATGCTCGTGCCCTGGATGCCGATGCGATTGTAGCCACGCGCGAGGAGCCAGCTCACGGCGGAGCGCGCATCGAGCACGGCCTGCCTGACGGATTGGATCGTGCGCCCGATGTTCGAGCTGACCAGATAGTCAGCGCGTTCAAGCTCCGGCGGTCGCCGCGCTTCGTGATAAGGCAGCGTCAGGCGCAGCGCAGAGATGCCCAGACGATTGAGCACGCGGCACAGCGCGACGTGGCTCTCGCTGTCTGCGTTCCATTGCGGCAGGATGAGGACGGCGCGGCGCACCTCAGACTCTTGCTTTTCCGGCGCGGGAAAGAATCGTGCGCGTGCGATGTTGTTCTCCGCAGACGGAGTCCGAATCGCGCTCGTCCACGTCAGCAGCTCGCCGTCGAGCCTGTAATCCGTGACCTGCGGCAGCGCGTAAAACTCTTCGCTCCGCGCCATCACCTCGCGCGTGTGCTCGCGGAAGAGATCGCGCGGGTCGTCGCCGTTGACGTGCTCCCTGATAAAAGATGCGCCCCACTCGAACGGGCGCACGATTCGATTGGTATCGCGCTCAGAGTACCAACGCTCCCGCGCATGCATCCATCTGCGAAACAAATTCTCTTACTTCCTCTTCGACTCTCAACAAAACCGCTTCATCGATTCAGCCGGGAATTCAAATCGCGGTCACAAATTCATCTACTGTCAGATTCGCGGAACGAATCAAACTTCTGAGAGTGCCTTTGGCAACCTCTTTATGATTAGGAATGGACAGAGTAGCAATTTCGCCCTCTTTAGTCATAATGATATGGCTGCCGCGCTGACGTACTGACTTCCAGCCGAATGACTCGAAGACGCGTACCACTTCTTGACCACTTAGAGCAGGGAGCGAAGCCATTTATGCCGCGACCTCAACCTGCTTCGTTTCGATCGTCAACGGCAAACCCTGTTCAGCACGCACTTCAAGGCACAAAGCAATAGCTTCTTTAATATTCTCCAGAGCCTCTTCTTTCGTCGCGCCCTGACTCACGCAGCCGGGAATCGAAGGACACTCAACGATCCACACGCCATCTTCATCTCGATCTATCGTCACATTAAATACCATCTGTCTCCTCCATCCATAAATCATGTCATGCGCAAATGGCTATAGGCAAGAGGTGGCAACATTTTTAATTACGCCGCTCGAACAGCCGGCGGATCATCTGCGGCAGGAGGAGGGCGGTTTGTGTGACCTGGCCGGTGGCGAAGCGGCGTGCGAGGTCGCGGAAGAGTTGTGCGGCCTGCGGGGTGTAGCCGAACCACCAGAGGTCGCGGAAGCCCGTGATGCGATTGACGTGCAGGTGTTGCGGCGCGACCATTTCCAGCAGTCCCAGCCGCCCGTGCGTGCGGCCGATGCCGCTCTGCTTCATGCCGCCCCACGGCGTCTGCGCGATGCCGTGCGTGTAGAGCACTTCGTTGACCGTCACCGTGCCCGCTTCGATCTGTTCGGCGAGACGGCGGCCGCGCGCGACATCTTTCGTCCACACGCTCGCCGTCAGGCCGAAGACGCTGTCGTTCGCTAGGCGGACGGCCTCCTCTTCCGTCC
>JAFBAJ010000731.1 GCA_019247865.1 Acidobacteriota bacterium | reverse complement strand
CTCGGCGAAGTAAAAGCCAACGAGTATCTCGTGCGGTTTCGCGCGGGCGAGTACGAGCTGACCGTCTTTCAGGACGCGCGCTCGATTGTGCGCGGGACGGATGATGTCGGGACGGCGCGCTCGCTCTACGCTAAATACATCGGGACTTAGGTCTTGGGCCTTTGGTCTTTGCACGCGACCCAACGTTGAGTGATGAAATTCAAGCTGAGCCTAACATCAAAGACCAAAGCACAAAGACCAAAGACCAAATCTTAAATATGACCACACAAAAAAACCTGAAGCGCATGGTGTCGCTACTCCCGCTGCTCTTAGTTTCTCTGCTGCTCCAAACGTTCGCACAGGCCGCCGAGCCGGTCATCTGGGAGACCAGTTCGAGGTCGGAAATCCTGAAGGGCGAGGCGCGCGGCGTCTCGATCACGGAGACCGGCACGTTCCTGCTCGGGCCGCGCATGACGCAGGTCTTTAATACCGAGCAGGCTTTCATCTGGTCGAGCGCGGCCGACGCGGCGGGCAATGTCTATCTCGGCACGGGGCACGACGGGCGCATCTATCGCGTCGCGCCGAGTGGCGGCGGCGTGCTCTTTTACGACGCGGCGGAGCTGGATGTGACTGCGCTCGCGGTCGGGCGCGACGGCGCGCTCTACGCCGGGACTTCGCCGGACGGAAAGGTTTATCGCATCGGCGCGGATGGCGTTGCGTCGGTCTTTTTCGATCCGCCGGACAAGTATATCTGGTCGCTCGCGCTGATGGCGGACGGGAGCCTCGCGGTCGGGACGGGCGACAACGGCAAGCTCTATCGCGTGCGTGCGGCGGGAGCGAAGGCTGAAGAATCGCTGCTGGTGGACACGAACGAGACGCACGTTATCTCGCTGGCGCTGGACGGGCAGGGCAATCTGGTCGCGGGCACAGACCCGGGCGGGCTCATCCTGCGGGTCGCGCCGGACGGTAAGGTGTTCGCGCTCTTTGATGCTCCGCTGCGCGAGATACATGCGTTGGCGAGCGCGCCGGACGGCTCGATCTACGCGCTGGCTTTGAGCGATGCGGCCTCGACCGCGCGCTCCTCTGCGGGCGGCACTACGCAGACCACTACGGACGCGAGCGGCGGGACGACGAGCGTGACCATCACCGCGGTCGACGAAGCAGGCAATCCTTTGCAGTCCGGGCAGACGTCTGCGCGCAGCCGCAGCGACCTCTCAGGCGCGCGAAGCGCCGTCTTTCGGCTACAGCCGGACGGCAGCTCGGATGTCGTCTGGAGCTCCAACACGATCACGGCATTTTCCATCGCGCCCGCGCCGCAGACCGGAGGCGTGCTGATCGGGACGGCCGACAAGGGTCGCATCTATTCGGTCACGAACGATGGGCGTGACACGCTGCTGCTGCAATCGAACGAAGGACAGATCTCTTCCTTCGCAGTGCGCGGGCAGGAGGTCTATGCGGCTTCGAGCAATCAGGGCAAGCTCTATCGCTTCGGCTCTGAGCTGAACGGCGAAGGAACCTACGAATCGCCCGTGCGCGATGCCAAGCTCGATGCCGCGTGGGGCCGCATCTGGTGGCGCAGTCGCGGCGCGGTCGAGCTGCAAACGCGCTCCGGCAACAGCGAGCGCCCGGATCAGACCTGGAGCGAATGGAGCGCGCCCTATCGCGACCCGAACGGCGCACAGGTCGCGAGCCCGCGCGCGCGCTTCATACAGTGGCGTGCAGTCCTGCGCGCCCCGCAGGGAGGTGCTGGCACAGCCTCGGCCGAGATGGAGGACGTGAGCATCGCGTATCTGCCGCGCAACGTCGCGCCGGAAGTGCTCAGCATCACGACGCTGCCGACGGGCGTCGGCCTGCAACAGCTCGCGCAGATTCAAACCGACCCGAACGTCGAGACCTCCGGGCTCGACCCGTCGATCTTCGGCCCCGTCGTGGCCGCCGCCCCGCGCCGTATCTACCAGCGCGGCGCGCGCTCGCTGCAATGGCAGGCGGAGGATCGTAACAACGATACGCTGGAGTACACCGTTTACTATCGCTCGCTCAACGAGAACTCCTATCGCCTCTTGAAAGATAAGCTGCGCGACAATTTTTATACGGTGGATGGAGCGGCGCTGGCCGACGGGCGCTATGTCTTCCGGGTCGTGGCGACGGATGCGCCGGACAACGCGAGCGGACAGGCTCTGACGGGCGAGCGGGTCAGCGAGCCGGTCGACATCGACAACACTCCTCCGGTCGTCAGCGCTCTGGGCGAAGCGAAATTGATTGGCGACCGCGCGCGCGTCGTGCTGGAGGTCACGGATGCGACCGGCATGGTCAAGCACGCGGACATCAGCGTGGATGGCGCTCTCTGGCGCTCTGTCTTTCCGGACGACGGCATCGCCGACAGCCCGCGCGAGAGGTTCACGCTCGACCTGCCCCTCGAAGGCGCTGGCGAGCACACAATCTCGCTGCGCGCCTTTGACAGCAACGGCAACATCGGCAGCATCCGTCTGACGGTCAGAAAGTAACTTGCAGCGTGCCCGATATCGTGTGTGCTCCTGCGGAAAGCGTGCGATTGCCCGTTTTTGCTGGTAAACTATTGATGGAAAAGCTGAGTCGGCGCGAGATCGCGGCTTGTGGCATCCATCTTGCAAAAAAGAAAGCGGCGCGTCTCTTCTCTCCCTCCCATGCGCGCTCATGGTGAGATTGAGAACATGAGGAGGCCACAAGGAGTTATGAAATACTTGAAGCGAGTTTTACCGGCGGCGGCGATGTTGCTCATCGTCTCTTTCGGCGCGCTCGCGCAAGACCAGAAGAAGGGCGAGCAGAAGCCACCGCCGAAGGAGGTTACCCCGCGCGTCGTCAATCAGCCCAAAGAGAAGCCGCCCAATAACGGCGGCGGGCAGAACGACCCCAAAAAGGGAGACGACAAAAAGGGAAAGCCCTGAGGCGTTTGCTTAAACAATCCATCGCCGGAGTTAAAAGATTCCGGCAGCACTTGATGAAACCCCCGCGTCTGTGAGCCACACTCGCGAGGGTTTTATCTTTTGAACCAGGAGGTGCCAGTGATGACAGTGATGACGCAATCGAAACGGAAGAGCTTGGGAAGCCTCGCGGCGTTGCTCGCGTGCGCGCTGCTGGTCTGCGTGTGGGCGCAGAACGCGAGCGCGCAGAGTCGCGCCGACCGCCAGCTCCTGGCGCGCGCAGAGAGCATCTCCGGAGACCGTTTCCAGGTTCAGGGCAGCACGCCTCAGGGCGTCCGCGTCGTCGCCGTCACGCGCCCGCGCGCCGAGACCCTGCGCGCCATTGACGATGGCTTTACCAGCCTCTTCGCGGTCGCGCGGCGTCACGGCTATCGCCAGCGGCTCGACTATTCCGCCTACACTGTCTTCATCGCGCTCGCAGACCGCACCAAAGATTCGCAGGGCGGATATTCGCCGGACCTCGCCGTCCCGGCCGGGCAATATGCCGGGAGCGGTTACGATCAGGGCGGCTACATCTACGCCGCCGGGATGGTGCTGGCCTACAACCCTTCATCCTTCATCATCGCCGAACATGACGGCAACACACAGCGCATCTCCGACATCGTGCGCTACGAAGGCGAGCACATCATTCTCTACTACAACGACCGCGCGCTCTATCAACGCACCGCAGACCACAGCCGCGGCGGCGGGCATCCGATTCTGCAATAATCTGATGAGAGATAGTCGTCGACAGTAAGCCCCGGAGGGGCGGCATATTAGTAGCCCGGGGCGCAAGCCCCGGGTTAAGGTTCAATAAAATGTTTGAGCCCCGGAGGGGCGACATAGGATTTATGTCGCCCCTCCGGGGCTCAACTTTTCCCCACACATGAAACCCACGACTAAAGTCGTGGGCTA
>JAFBAJ010000711.1 GCA_019247865.1 Acidobacteriota bacterium | reverse complement strand
TGGTGCCGAAGCTCAGAGAGCGATAAGCGCCGGTCGAGCTTTCAATCCAATACCAGTTCCCGTTCGTGCCCGTCCCGTAGCTGCGCCTGACGGCGAAATCTGTCTTGCCGTCGCCGTCAAAATCGCTGCTGTCAATCGTGTAATCGGTTTGAGCCGTGCCGAAGGTCTGCGCCTGTATGCCGCCGTCCGAGCTTCTGAGGACGAAGAAAGTGTTCGCAGGTGTGCCGGTGTGGTTGCGATAGACGGCGAGGTCTGCCCGCCCGTCTCCATCGAAGTCGCCCTTCAGCGGTCTGTCCGTATAAAAGTTGCCGAAATGGACGCGGCGCAGATTGCCCGTCCGGCTTTCCAGAGTCCGCCAGATCAGATTGGGACTGCCCAGCTCATAGTAGGCTTCGGTCGGGTCCGCCTGGCCGTCTCCGTCAAAGTCCTGCGTCAGATTAAGATTGTTATATCCGCTGAACGGAGTCGCCTGAAAGGTGTTGGTGCGGCTCGCCAGCACATAGAGCATTAAAGGAGCGCCGCGCCGAAAGACGGCGATGTCACATTTGCCGTCGCCGTCATAATCTTCGGGAATGATGAGGTCGTACAAGCCCGCGTTAAGGTCGCTGACTCCGAATTGCTGCGCCAGCACTCCGCCGCTGCTCTGCGCGACGTACCAGAAGATTTTGTGGTCGTCACTGTTGATGGCATCGACCGCATAGTCTGTCTTCCCGTCGCCGTCGAAATCGAGCACTGCACGCGCTACAGCGAGCCGCGCGGAGACGGACATCAGGCAGAGGAAGATGGCTAGAGCCGCGAACAGGCGTCCGCGAAGCGAAGCTGAAGGCGAGGTGGTATTCATGTGGTTCCTGTACTCAGTAAGCCGGATTGTATTGCGTCGGCTGGCCGCGGCGTTCGTAGCTCTCGTCCGGGTAGCCCTGCCTGGAAGGCGACGTGTCTTTCTGTGGCAGGGGCGGGTCGTTGGAAGTGGCCGCCATCCCGCGTTTGGCAACGCCGCGCAGGACTCCCGTCTCGTTGACGAAGAAGGAGCGGCTGCCCGTGTCGGCCTGACTGGTCGGGGTGGCCGTCGCCTCAAAAGCCATGCCGCCGGGTCTGACATCAAAGCGATAGTTGTTCTTGAGGCCGCTCCCCAGCTTGTCATCGATCAACCCGGCGGACTCCAGTTGCGCCAGGGTTCCGTATTGGCCGTTGCCGGTGGTGGCTTGAAAAGTCATTTCGGCGGAGTGGAGCGTGCGCAGAGCCGAGATCGCCGCGCCTTCGTTGGCTGCGCGGCGCGCGGCGAAGAGGTTCGGGATCGCGATGGCATAGACGATGCCGACGAAGATCAGTGAGACGAGCGAGAGCGAGATGCCCGCCACAGCAAAGCCATGCCCGCCGTACTTCTGCGGCGCGTTCTTGGCCTTGACGAGCGCCACCACGCCGAGGACGAAACCGATCACCGAACCCACACCCATGAGGCCGCACGTCAGGATGTTGACGATGCCGACGACCATCGAGCTGATGGCGATGCCGGTCTGCTTGGGAGCCTCGCTGTATCCGCCGTAGTTGCCCTGGCCGTAGTTTTGATAACCGCCCTGCTGATAACCGCTCCGATACCCGCCCTGTTGATACCCGCCCTGCTGCTGATACGCGTCCTGATAGTAGCCGCCCTGCTGTTGCTGCGCCCACGGGTCGTGCGCTCCCTCCGGCTGATAACCGTAGGCCGCGCCTGCGTCCTGCGCGGCATAAGGCTCCTCTTCGTAACCGTAGGTATCGTCGGCCCACTGGCTGGCTCCGCCGGCGGCGTGCGCGCCGTTGAAGGGCAGGCGGCAACGCTTACAGGCTTCGGCGGTCGACCAGTTGACGAGGCCGCACTGCGGGCATTTCATGCTGTTCATAGCGCTTTCCTTTGTGCTGGAAGTGAGTCGAGCTTCACGGGCGAGAGAGGATGAGAGAGGGGCTGTGCTGTGAGCCGCGAGGCAGAGGCCGTCGGCCTCGCGGCTCACACCAGGAGCTTACTGAACTTCGACGTAATCGCCGGTATGAACCTCCTGCGCGACACGCGTGATGACGGCCGAAGCCGTGCGCTGCTGCACGCTCAGGATGACCATCTCGCCGACGATCTTGCGCGGCATCCTGGGACGCTTGTCCCAGATTTGCGGCGTGGTCACCATCGGCCCGTAGATGCCTGTGCTGTTGGCGTCCTTGACGCGCTGCGCTTTGTTCGAGAACTTGCCGCCCTTGAAGATATCGCTCTCAAAGCCGCCGTTGGCGGTCGGCGTGACCTCTTCGTCGCGGAAGCGCGTGATGTTGCCCTTGCCGAGCGGACGATAGATGGTCAGATAGTCGCCGGGCTTGACGTTGTCCTCCGTCCCGAGGTCTACGAAGACGACCTGGTCTCTGGAGAGCATCTCGCGCGAGTCACGTGCGAGCA
>JAFBAJ010000649.1 GCA_019247865.1 Acidobacteriota bacterium | reverse complement strand
CGATGCCGCTCTGATTGCCCAGACTCTTCTTAATTTCCAAGCTCTCATCGTAGAGCCGTCGCGCTTCTGCCAACTCGCCCTGATTTTGAGCAAGTCTTCCTAGTTCATGCAGCGTGCTGGCTATGCCACTCTGGTCCCCCAGACTCTTCGCAATCTCCAAGCTCTCATTGTAGAGTCGTCGCGCTTCGGTTAACTCTCCCTGATCTTGAGCGAGAATCGCCAATTGATGCAACGTAATGGCGATGCCACTCTGATTGCCTAGCTTTTTCTTAATTTCCAAGCTCTCTTGATAGAGTTGCCGTGCTTCGTTCAATTCTCCTTGAATATAGGTAATATTACCTAACTGATGTAGTGTGCTGGCGATGCCGCTTTGATTGCCTAGCTTCTTATTTATCTCTAAGCTCTCGTTATAGAGTTGTCGCGCTTCATCAAACTTGCCTTGATCTTGTGCAACTAGAGCTAACTGATGCACAGTGCGAGCAATTCTGCTTTGATTGCCCAGTTTTTTTGTTATCTCCAAACTCTCGCTATAGAGACGTTGAGCTTCCGCAAGCTCTCCTATGTTCTGTGCCATTATTGCAAGATTATGTAGAGTGCCAGCAGTACTTTTCTGATCACCCTGTTTTTTACTTATTTCCAAACTCTTATTAAAGAGCCGCTGAGCTTCTTCTATCTCTCCTTGATTTTGTGCGAGCAGGGCTAATTGGCCCAAAGTACTGGCGACGCCACTTTCGTCATCTAGCTTATATGCTATTTCTAAGCTCTCGTTAAAAAGAAGCCGGGCTTCTACCAAATCACCTTGAAACTGTGCCAATCTGCCTAGTTCATGTAAAGTGCTGGCAATACCATTTTGATTGCCAATTGCTTTGCTAATCTCCAAGCTTGCATCATAAAATTGTCGCGCGTTTAACAAATCACCTCGCGCCTGTGCCATTGTTCCAAGATTGTGCAAGTCGCTGGCGATGCCGGCCTGATTTCCTAGTTTTCTATTGATCTCCAAACTTTCATTATAGAGGCGTTCGGCATCTACTAAATCGCCTAAATCTTGGGCAGCTATCGCCCGGTCTCGCAACAGGTCCGCGGACTCGCCTAAGTGCTGCTGAATATTTTTGTCTTGCTCAGTCATTAGAACCACCTCTACTCTTGCTCGTCCATTCATCTAAGAACCGACGCTGATATTCTTGTTCCATACTTTCATTAATGAGTTCCTCTCGTCTTAACTGCTGTAATACACGAAGCTTGCTTCGTAATTCATTAATATTCAGATTCTCCTTTTCATTAGTGTTATCATTATCTAATGATGAGCCGCGCGGCAGAGGCTCATCTTTTATTGTGGCAAGTAGAATGCGGTAGTTCTCTTCAAACCTTGTGGCATCTTGGAAGTCTATGAGGTTAATGTGATTCAGAAACGAGGGTATTTGACAAGCTCGAAGATATAAGGGAATCAACCGCTTCTGCCGCTCTGTAATGTCAATGTGCTGGGTAATATATCTCTCGGCTTTTACCCATTCCGACGCGTCCGAGTCCGGGGACATGATGAGGCAGACTTTGCGACTTCGCGGCAGGGCGTCTTCAAGTCTTTCCAGTATTGACTCTCCGGGCTTGATATCCCACGGGGCGAAGAATGTTTTTAACTTTTCGCCTTTCCAGCTTTCCTGCTCAAGCCGCGTAGCAAGCTGCTTCGCCCACGCTTCATCTGCGCGGTTGTAACTGATGAATACATCGTGCTTGTACTCCGACTCAGTAGCCATAAAGTGAGGGTCGCCGCGCTTCCAGATTACGAGATATTCTCTTTAAATCTACGCCACGATTATAAATCACGGGCATGCGCTGACATAGTTTTTAATTACGCTCATCCTTCTTCGACAGGTGCGCCTGCCTCCTCCCAGGCGTGCCAGCCGCCGGCCATCGAATGAACATTGGTGTAGCCCATGCGTTGGAGGTTGTCTGTGGCGAGGGCGGAGCGGTAGCCGCCGCCGCAGTAGAGGATGAGTTCGGTGGCTTTGTCGGGGACTGTGCGTTCGATGTCGCGTTCGATGATGCCGCGGCCGAGGTGCTCTGCGCCGGCGGCGTGTGCGGCCTGCCATTCGTGGTCTTCGCGGACATCGATCAGGCGTGCTCCGGCGCGCTGGCGTTCGAGGGTCTCGGCGACCGTGATTTCGCGGACGCGCCCTTTGGCGTCGTTGACAAGCTCTAAGAATCCGGCTGAATGTTCCATCTGATGCTGTGCCTCTCTTTCAAAATAATTTAAAAGAATCTCTCGCAAAGGAAGAGCGCGAAGCTTTTCTTTGCGTCTTTGCGCCTTTGCGTGAGATTGTTTTTGAACTTGACCCACTACTAATGTTCCGGCGCGATTGGCTCTGCGCCGAGAGACAGATTATAATGCCATTTTGCTAAGCAAGTCCCTACACAGCTTCGTGGATGGTTTCGCGCGCTCGCTGCCAGAGAGACGCCAGAGGAAAAGACTATGAAGAAGAGCGAATTGCAGCAGCGCGTCAGTGAATCCGGAGAGAGATTGCTCGGCGTGCTGGACGGCTTGACGGAGGATGAGGCTTCGCGCGTCGGCCTGACCGAGAAGTGGTCGATCAAGGACGCGCTCTCGCACATCAGCGCGTGGGAGTTGGAGGGCGCGCGGATCGTGTCGGAGATTCAGGCCGGGACGTGGCAGCCGAGCCGCCCGAGCAAAGAGCAGATCGACGACTTTAACGCGCGCGCGGCGTTGGAGCGCAAAGGGCGCTCGCTCGCGGAGTTGCAGGCGGAGTTCAGCGACGCGCACGCGCGCATGGAAGCGGTCGTCGCAGCTCTCCCGGACGAGGTGGACGAGAGCGCGCCCGCCTACAAATACATTGAGGCGGTGACCATCAAGCATCTCCCGCATCACGCGGAACAGATCGAAAAATTCAGGGGCTGAGGAGTCCCCACTTTTCAGGAGAAAAATCTTGGCTACGGAACAATTTGACGTGACGGTTATCGGGAGCGGGCCGGGCGGTTATGTGGCGGCGATTCGCGGCGCGCAGTTGGGCTTGAAGGTCGCGCTGGTCGAGAAGGACAAGCGGCTCGGCGGCACGTGTACCTTGCGCGGCTGCATCCCGACGAAACAGCTGCTGATGTCGGCTCATTATTACGAGAAGGCGCAGAAGGATTTGAAGGAGTTCGGCGTGCAGGTCTCCGAGGTCAAGCTCGCCTTCGCGGACGTGCAGAAGCGCAAAGAGAAGGTCGTGATGAAGAACTCCAAGGGCATCGAGTTTCTGATGAAGAAGAACACGATCACGGTCTTCAAGGGCACGGGCAAGCTGGAGCTGCCCGGCAAAGTCCTCGTCACGGCCGAAGACGGCACGTCGCAGACCATCGAAACCAAAAACATCATCATCGCCACCGGCTCCGTCGTGCGTCCGATCCCGGGCTTCGAGACGGACGGCGAGCGGGTCGTCAACTCCGATCACATACTGGAGCTGAAGGAAGTCCCCAAGTCGCTCATCGTGATGGGCGCGGGCGCGGTCGGCGTCGAGTTCGCTTCCGTCTACTCGCGCTTCGGCACGGAGACGACCATCGTCGAGCTGATGCCGCGGCTGCTGCCGATAGAGGATGAAGAGGTCTCGAAGGAGCTTGAAAAGTCTTTCCGCAAGCGCGGCATCAAGGCGCAGGTCGACACCAAGCTGGAAAAGATGGAGAAGACTGAGACGGGCGTGAAACTCACCGGCAAGACCTCGAAGGGCGAAGAGGTGACGCTCGAAGCGGAGATGCTGCTCGTCGCGGTCGGACGGATGCCGTATCTCGAAGGATTAGGGCTCGAAGGCACGAAGATCAAGGTCGAGCGCGGGAATGTGCAGGTCGACGAGTTCTGCCGAACTGGCGAGCCGAACGTCTACGCCATCGGCGACGTGATTCCGACGCCGTGGCTCGCGCACCTCGCGTCGAAGGAAGGCATCCTCGCCGTCGAGCAGATCGCAGGGAAAGCTGCTCATCCGATCAACCTGCGGCTCGTCCCGAACTGCACCTACTGCGACCCGGAAGTCGCCTCGGTCGGACTGACGGAGAAGAAGGCGCGCGATGAAGGTTATGACGTGAAGGTCGCCAAGTTCCCCTTCTCTGCTTCGGGCAAGGCGCGCATCCTCGGCGAGGAGGAGGGCTTCGTCAAGATCGTCAGCGAAACGAAGTACGACGAACTGCTCGGCGTTCACATCATCGGCCCGCACGCGACCGAACTGATCGCCGAAGCCTGCGTCGCCATGCAACTCGAATCAACCGCGGAGGAACTGGGCAACACCATGCACGCGCACCCGACCGTCTCCGAATCCGTCATGGAAGCCGCCGAAGGCATTCATGGATTAACCATACACTTTTAATGATGGCTGTAGGGGCAGGGCTTGTCCCTGCCCGCTCAACTGACGAAAGACACGGGCAGGGACAAGCCCTGCCCCTACAATTTACTGATGAAACGCAAAAAAACGGATAACGAAAAGCAGGCGGAGAAAGCACCGCTCTCATGCACCGGCGAAACGACGCTCACGGCGGAACAGATGCTGGAGCTGTATCGCTATTTGAAGATGACGCGGCTGGTCGAGGAGCGGCTCGTCAACCTCTACCGGCAGACGAAGGTCGTGGGCGGCGTCTTTCGCTCGCTCGGGCAGGAGGCGACCGCCGTCGGGACCGCTTACGCGCTCGACGAAGGGGATTTCATCTCGCCTTTGATTCGAGACCTCGGCGCGGTGCTGGTCAAAGGGATTCGCCCGCGCGACATCTTCGCGCAGTACATGGCGAAGGCCTGGGGGCCGTCCGAAGGGCGCGACCTGAACATCCACTTCGGCGATATGAAGAAGGGCTTTATCGGCCCCATCTCGCATCTCGGCGACATGATCCCGGTGATGACCGGCATCGCTCTGGGAGCGCGTATGCAGGGCCGGAATCTGGTGGCGATGGCTTATATCGGCGACGGCGGGATGAGCACGGGCGCGTTTCACGAGGGCCTCAACTTCGCGGCCGTCCAGCGGCTCCCGCTGCTCGTCATCGCGGAATACAATCACTACGCCTATTCGACTCCGACCTCGAAGCAGACCGCCGTCAAAGACCTCGCGGAGAAGGCCGCTGGCTACGGCATTCCGGGGCACATCGTGGACGGTAACGACATCATCGCCTGCTACGAAGTGACGAAGAAGGCCGCAGAGTTCGCCAGGAGCGGCGGCGGCGCGGTGCTCATCGAGGCCAAGACCTATCGCCGCAAAGGGCACGCGGAGCACGACGACCAGCGCTATGTCCCGACCGGCGAGATCGAAGAATGGGAGCAGACCAACGATCCCGTCGACCGCTACGAAAGATTTCTGACCGACCGCAACATCGCCACGCGCGAGAAGCTGGAAGAGATCACGGCGGACGTGCAGCGCCTGATAGACGAAGATGTCGAGTGGGCCGAAAGCTCTCCGATGCCAGACGCCGAAAGAGCCGCCTACGGAGTCTTCGACAACACCATCGTGCCGCCCGCTTTCAGACCGAAAGTTTTAGAGAGATGAGTCTTAAACCTCTGGATAAAGAACCTCCTTTCGCCTCGCATACTGTGGCGACGAACCCTGCTGTCGCCAATCAAACAGTCAGGCAGGCTTCTGAAAGGAGCAATCAGATGGGACTCGTTGACGCAGACATAGAGCTGATTAATGGTGATGATTTGTCATTGCTTCGTCGCGGTCACATCAAGGAAGACGAAGTCAAGCGAATAACCGTCAACGCGCTGGTCGATAGCGGCGCGCTGATGCTGGCGATCAACGAAGAGATTCGGACACAGCTCGGCTTGCAGCAGGTGGACATGCGTTCGGCACAGATGGCGGACGGCACGCTGCTGAAACTCCCCGTGGTCGGCCCGGTCGAAGTGCGCTTTGCGAATCGCCGTTCGAGCGTTGACGCGATGGTCTTGCCCGGCGATGCGGAACCGCTGCTCGGCGCAATCCCTTTGGAGGACATGGACGTGCTCGTTGACACACAGCAACGCCGCCTCATCGTCAACCCGGCACACCCGTACATCGTGCAGCACTCTTTGAAATAGCCGCGAGCTTAAAATCGCGGCAGATGAAACTTAATCTTTAGAGATATGTCAACAGCCACCCAAAAAGAGCATAAATCGAATCGCCCGGAGCGCGGCGGTAAGGCGACGATGGTCGAGGCCATCCGTCAGGGCATCTGGGAAGAGATGGAGCGCGACCCGTTGGTCTTCGTCATCGGAGAGGATGTCGGGCCCTATGGCGGCGCGTTCAAGGTCACGGACGGACTGATCGACGAGTTCGGCGAAGAGCGTGTGATCGACACGCCGATCTCCGAGGCGGCGATTGTCGGCGCGGCCTGCGGCGCGGCGCTGATGGGAATGAAGCCCGTCGCCGAATTCCAGTTCATAGATTTCATCAGCGCCGGCTTTGATATGCTGACCAACTACGCAGCCAAGTGCCGTTATCGCTGGGGCGCTGGCATTCAGGCTGTCTTTCGCGGCCCGTGCGGCTCGGGCGTGCACGCCGGGCCGTTCCACTCCATCAACGCCGAGGCCTTCTTTCTCAACACGGCGGGACTCAAGATCGTCGAGCCTTCGACCGCTTACGACGCGAAAGGTTTGATCAAAGCCGCCATACGCGACCCGGACCCTGTGATCTTCTTCGAGCACAAAAAGCTCTATCGCCTGCCGCGTCTGCGCGAAGAGCTGCCGTCTGATGATTACATTGTCGAGATCGGCAAAGCCCGGACGGCGCGCGAGGGGCGCGATCTTTCGATCATCACCTTCGGCGCGCAGGTTCTGAACGCGCTCGACGCGGCAGCCGAGCTGGAGAAGGAAGGGCTCGATGTCGAAGTGATAGACCTCCGCACGCTCGCGCCGATGGACAAAGAGGCGATCCTGCGGAGCGTGAAGAAGACGAGCCGGGCGCTGGTTCTGCACGAAGCTTCGCGGACGGGCGGCATCGGCGGCGAGATCGCCGCGACGCTGGCCGAAGAGGCTTTCGAGTGGCTCGATGCTCCGGTCCTGCGCGTCGCTTCCATCGACACGCCGGTGCCTTATTCTCCGCCGCTCGAAGAATATTATCTGCCGCAGGTCAAAGACGTGGTCGCTGCCGCGCGCAAGCTGGCGGCCTATTAAGCGAGGCGTTTTGGAGACGCTCGGCACACAGCAGGCGGAGTTTGTCGGAAACAGGAAAGCCACCGGGACGAACCTGGTGGTCGGCATCATCTGTCTCGGGCTCGGCGCGGTGATGCTCTATTATGCGGCCTTCAGGATGACGGCCGACGAGGGACTCTTTAACAAAGTCCTCTTTATCTTCGGCGGAGCCTGTTCGCTCGTCGGCGGCGTGAGCGTCCTCTATACGAACTGGATGCACAGGGGCGAGCGCGCGGCCCTGCACGAGCACGGCCTGCTCGTCGAGCGCGGCGGCAAACGGCAGTCCGCTCGGTGGGACGAGATCGCGGCCGTCACCGAGCGTGTCGAGAAGATGCACGTCAACGGTCAACATATCTACGACCGTTACCTGTACACGATTGAGAAGCGTGGCGGCGAGACCTTCACGCTGAGCAACATGGTGTCGGGCGTGGACAGCATCGGGCGCACGATCAAGCGCGAGACCTTCGCGCGAATGTTCCCGCAGGCCCTGGAGGCCATCGAGCGCGGCGAGAAGATTTCGTTCGGCCGGGTGCTGGTTGACACGAACGGACTGGAAGAGGGCGGCGCGCGCTTTCTCTGGACGCAGCTCGCGTCCGTGCGCGTCAAGGACGGAGTGATCGAGATCAAAGATCGCGCGGGCAAACGAGTGTTGAGCGGACAGTACGGCACGACGCCCAACGCGCACGTCCTGCTCGCGCTGCTGGAAAAGCATCTGCCGTTTGAATAGAAGATTAGCCACAGAGGCACAGAGATAGCAGTGGATATTTCTTTCAGCATCTCTTTTATCGTTCTTCTTGCTCTGTGTCTCTGTGTCTCTGTGGCTGATTTTAATTTTGCCGGACTAATTTTTTTGAAACTATAACCAGAGTGGAGTTGATATGAGCACAGAAATTGTCATGCCGCAGATGGGCGAGTCCATCGCAGAGGGAACGATCACGAGATGGCTGAAGAAGGTCGGCGAACGCGTCGAGCGTGACGAGCCTTTGTTTGAGATCTCGACGGACAAGGTGGATGCGGAGATTCCTTCGCCCGCCGCCGGGACGCTGACCGAGATCAAGTACAAAGAGGGCGACACGGTCGAGGTCAATACGGTCGTCGCGGTGCTCGACGGCGCGGGGGACGGAGCGAGCGCGCCGTCTGCTGCCGCCACTACTACTGCTCCGGCCGAGCCGCCCGCCCCGGCAGCACAGGCCGCCGTCTCGTCCGAGCCTCCGCCAGCGCCAGCGCAGGAAGCCGCGCCCGCTGCTCCGCCCGCGCCGCAACCTCAGGCTGCCGCACCGCCGCCCGCCGCGCCTCCTGCTTCATCGCCGGAACCTGCGGCTCCGGCCGCACAGAGCGCGCCCATCGGCGAGCAGTCGGTCGAAGACCTGCGCCGCACGCGTTCGAGCCCGCTGGTGCGCAACATCGCCAAAGAGCACGGCATAGACATCTCGCGCCTCGAAGGCACGGGGATGAGCGGCCGGGTCACCAAGAATGACATCCTGAGTTTTATAGAATCAGGCGCGGCACTGTCTCCGCAACAGGCTATGCAGACGGGGCAGACAGGACAAACAGGGCAGGCAAGCGCGCCCGCCGCTCAGTCGCCTTCCGCCCCCGCACAGCCTCAGGCGCCGCCGGTGCAGGCGCCGCCCGCCATGCTGCCGGCCGCGGAAGACCGCGTCGAGCAGATGAGCGTCATGCGAAAGAAGATCGCGGAGCACATGACGCTTTCCAAGAGGACGAGCGCGCACGTCACGACCGTCTACGAG
>JAFBAJ010000504.1 GCA_019247865.1 Acidobacteriota bacterium | reverse complement strand
ACTATTACCTGCTCGACCGTTACATTCCCGATCGCTACAAGACGGACATGCGCGCGCCGCATCCGGACGACGTGCCGCGCTGGTACGCCGGGGACGAGCTGTTCGTGCCGCTGATCACGCATCAGGGAGACTATATCGGTCTCATCTCGCTCGACGATCCGCGTTCGGGGCGCGCGCCGGACCGTCAGAGCGTGCTGCCCGTCGTGGCGCTCGCGCGGCAGATCACGCAGCTCCTCGCGCAGCAGCAGGCTTCGGAAGCCCTCGCGCAGCAGGTCGAGCGCGAGGCGATGATCAATCGCATCTCGGGCGCTGTGCGCCGCTCGCTCGATCTGGCGGAAGTCTTTCGCACCGCCGTCGGCGAGATCGGCTCTTATCTCAACGTGGATCGCTGCACGCTCTTTATGAGCGACGAGCAGTCGGGGCTGGCGCGCAACATGGCCGAGTATCACGCGCCGGGCGTGCAGCCAGTCGGGCGCGATTTCGATATCGGGATTCTGAAAGACCTCATCAGCGGGATCGACCAGCAGGGCGCGCTCGTCTTTGATGACGCGGCGACGGACGAGCGCATCAGCCATTTGTACAACCGCTTTCTGCGCACGGTCAGCGTGCGTTCGATCATGTACGTGGCGATCAAAGTCGGCGACGAGACTCCGGCGGCCTTTGCGCTTTCGACCACGCGCAACCTGCGTCACTGGCGGCGCGCGGACATCGCGCTCGCCACGGCCGTCGCAGACCAGACGGGCATCGCCATCCGGCAGGCGCAGCTCTTCCAGAAGGCCGAGGCCACCTCTGCGCGCGAGGCTCTGATCAACCGCCTCAGTCTCGCCATCCGCGCCTCGCTCAACCTGCCCGAAGTCCTGAACACGGCGACGCGCGAGCTGGGACGCGCGCTCGCGGCCTCGCGCGTACACCTGCGCCTGCACGAGCCCGGACAGACGGCATCTCCGCTGGAGCACGAATACATCGCGCCCCACGCGCGCAGCATCAAGCACATCGTCGTCAGCTACGACGATCCGGTCGGGCAAAGGCTCCTGCGCTCGCTGCAAACCATCGTCATCAACGACGCGGCCAACTATGCGGAAGGCACCCCGGAGTTTCACATGCACGTGCGGCGGCAGTCCGAGCTGACCGGAGTGCGTTCCAGCATCGATTGCCCGCTCATCGTCAACGGACGTTTTCGCGGCACGCTCTGCATCAACCAGACGGATCGCACGCGCCACTGGAAGGAAGATGAGGTCGCGCTGGTCGAATCCGTGGCCGCGCAGCTGGCGACAGGTATCGCGCAGGCCGAGCTCTACGAGATGGCGAAGCGCGCGCGCAAGGAATGGGAGACGACCTTCAACGCGATGTCGGACGGCATCTTTATCTTCGACAACGCCGGGCAGCTCATCCGCGTCAATCGCGCGGGGGCGGCGATGGAGGACACCTGGCCGCACCTGCTGCTCAACCGCCACTGCTGCGACATCCTGCGCACGAGCGGCGACAGCCAGAACTGCATCGTCGAAGAGACGCTCCGTGACGCACGCACGACGACGGTCGAGATTTCGCCGGAGCGTTACAATCGCCCGCTGCTCGTGACGGTCGAGCCGATCATCGAGGGCGGCAACCAGACGGTCGGAGCCGTCTGCACTGCGCGCGACCTGTCGGAGCTGCGCAAGGTCGAAGCCGAAGCGCGCGAGAACCAGTCGCTGCTGATGAATATCTTAGAGAGCGCGCGCGAAGCGATCTATGCGGTCGACACCGAAGGGCGCTTTCAGTGGTGCAACAGCGCGACGCTCAACATCGGCGGCTACAAGGCCGAAGACCTGATCGGCCATTCTTTCTTTGACCTGGCTTACGAGGGCGACCGCGAGATGATCCGCGAGCGCTTCGAGCTGACGCTCAAGGGCGAGCCGCAGACCTACGAGTCGCGCTATGTCGGCGGAGACGGCGCTATGCATTACGCGCTGGTTGATAACGCGCCGCTCGTCGTGGACGGGCGCACGACCGGCGTGCTGGGCATCGCGCGCGACATCACGGAACAGAAACAGGAGCGGCAGCGCGCCTCGCAGGCCGACAAGCTGCGCGCGCTCGGCCAGCTCGCCTCCGGCGTGGCGCACGACTTCAACAACGCGCTCGCGGCCATCCTCGGACGCGCGCAACTGATGCGCCGCCTGACTCAGGACGAAGCGCAGACGCGCAATCTGGACATCATCCAGACGGCCGCCGAAGACGCAGCCGCTACCGTCCGACGCATCCAGACCTTCGCCCGCCAGTCGCAGGCCAAAGAGTTCGAGCTGCTCGAAGCCGGCGGCCTCCTGCGCGATGCGGTCGAGATCACACGCACGCGCTGGGAGAACGAGGCGCGCACGCGCGGCCTGCACTACGAAGTCCTGCTTGAAGCTGACTGCCAGCTCTACACGCTCGGCTCCGCTTCAGAGCTGCGCGAGGTCTTCGTCAATCTCATCGTCAATGCGGTGGACGCGATGCCCTTCGGCGGGCAGCTCTCGATCAACTGCGAGCGCAATCACGAGCGCATGTGCCTGCGCTTCACAGATACCGGCATGGGCATGCCCGAAGAGGTCAGAGAGCGAATTTT
>JAFBAJ010000489.1 GCA_019247865.1 Acidobacteriota bacterium | reverse complement strand
CCGGTGCCGCTCGGCCGGCTCGACGCCCGCGTAGAGCATCGGCAGCTCGACGTTCTCCAGCGCCGAGGTGCGCGAGAGCAGGTTGAAGCCCTGAAAGACAAAACCGAGCTTGCGGTTGCGTATGTCGGCCAGCTCGTCCTTCGACATCGCGGAGACATCCTGCCCGTCGAGGATGTAGTGGCCGCGCGTCGGCCGGTCGAGACAGCCGATGATGTTCATCGTCGTGGACTTGCCGGAGCCGGAAGTGCCCATGATGGCGACGAACTCGCCTTCGTTGATCTCCAAAGAGATGCCGCGCAGGGCGTGCACTTCGACATCGCCCATCGTGTAGGTCTTGTGGATCTGCTCCAACCGGATGACCGGACTCTCTGATGTTGCTTGCATCACTTTCTTCCTTTGCGTCCTTCTGTCTTTCTCTGTTTGCGCCTTTGCGTGAACCATCAACGTTTCACGCAAAGGCGCGAAGAAAAGAAAGACTCAAGGCGCTAAGAGTTTACTTACTGCTGTCTCCGGCCACCGGCGCCTCCGCCCGTGCGCGGTGCGCCGCCGAAGCCGGGCGCGGTCTGCGCGCCTCTCTGCGAGCTGCTGCTGTTGCTGCCACTGCTCGCGCCGTTGACGTTCTGTCCGGTGATGACGACTTCGCCTTCTTTGAGGTCGCCTTCGACGACTTCGGACGAAGAGCCGTCGCTGAGGCCGAGCTTGATGCGGCGCGGCTGCGGTTGGCCGTCCGCGCCGAGCACCCACACGCGCCGCGTCTGGCCTTCCGCCACAGGCGCGCTCGACGGCGCGAAGTTCGAGGCGCTGTTACCGTCAGCATTGCTCGCGCGCCTGCGTGCGCCCTGGCCGGAGCTGGCATTGCCGCTCTGCGTCGCAGAAGTCTGCGGCGTAAAGCGCAGCGCTGCGTTCGGGACTTTGAGAACGTTGTTGCGCTCGTCAATCGTGACCGTCAGGTTGGCGGTCATGCCCGGCTTGAGCTTCTTCTCAGGATTGGCGACATCGATCACCACGTTATAGGTGACGACGTTCTGCGCGCTGACTGGATTGAGGCGCAGTTGCTTGATCGTGCCTTCGAACTCGTCGTTCGGAAAAGCATCCACGTTGAACTTGACGCCCTTCGCCTGTTCGACCAGACCGATGTCCGCCTGGTCTATGTTGGCGATGACCTGCATCTGCGTCAGGTCGTTGGCGATGGTAAAGAGCGTCGGAGCCGAAAGGCTCGCCGCGACCGTCTGGCCGACATCCACGCTGCGCGAGACGACCACGCCGTCAATCGGCGAAGTGATGGTCGTGTGCGTCAGATTAATTTCTGCCAGTTGGAGCGCGGCCTCCGCCTGCGCGACCTGCGCCTGCGCGTTCTGGATCTGCGCCGCAGAATTCTGCGTCTGAGCCTGCGCCTGCTGCACCTGCGCCTGCGCCTGCGTGATGCCGGCGCTGGCCGCGGACTTCTCGCTCAGGACGGCTTGGTTCATCTGCGCCACGGCCTGCTGGTAACGAGCTTCGGCAGTTTTATAAGCGGTCTGCGCGGTCTCTACATCACGGCGCGCGATGACGCCGGACGCGGCCAGCGATTCCTGCTGTCGCAAAAAGCTCTCGGCATCATCCATCTGCGCTTTCATGACGGAGACGTTGGCCTGCGCGCTGGCGACTCCGGCCTGCTGGTTCTGCGTCGTCGAAGCGGCGGCGAGATTCCGCGCGCGCGCGTCCGCGACTCCGGCGCGCGATTGCGCGAGACCGGCCTGAGCCTGCTGGAGCCCGGCACGAGCCTGATTGAGATTGGCGCGCGCCTGCTCGACCTGCGCCTGCATGGTCGCCGGATCGAGCTGGGCGATGACCTGTCCCTTCTTAACCGTCGAGTTGAAATCCACGTAGATCGCAGAGAGGGTGCCCGAAGCCTGGCTGCCGACCTGCACGGTCGTCACGGCCTGCAACGCGCCCGTCGCCGTGACAGTGTTACGCAGATTTCCGCGCTCGACTTTCGCGGTCATGTACTCGGCCGCGCTCGCGCGATTTCCCCAGTAGTACAATCCGCTCAGCGCCAGCAAGCCGACCGCGAGCAGAGCGATGAAGAGCCGCTTGTGTCCGAGCAACTGGGCCTTAGCCGAACGCGCGCCCTTTTTCCAGTCGAACGACCAGCTCTTCACTTTCCCGTTTGTTTTGTCGAAATCCATTGTTTGGCTCATAGTTTCCCTCACATCTTGCTAGACACGCGCGGCGCGGAATCCGTTACACCTGAAGCGAAGAAAAACGGCCGGGCTGTAACGTTTCGGCGCAATTCGGTGTCTGACTTCATGTGAGGACGGGCGGCGGGGCTTCACGCGAACCGGCAATCGGTTAGAATGATGTGGCTAAGCAGTAAGAGATGCCTAAGAAGGATCGGGTGTAGCTTCTGTCGCAAGGGCATGAACAGGCGTCGGATGTGGAACTCGCGCGGCTTGCGCGCGAGGGTGACGAGTCCGCCTTTGCGGAGATCATGCGGCGCTACAGCCCGCGCGTCTTTCGCGTCGCGAGCCGCTTCTATCGCCGCCGCGAGCAGGTCGAAGAGACAGCGCAGGAGGTCTTTCTGAAAGCCTTCACAGAGCTTGGCAGCTACGAAGGGCGCGGCTCGATGGAGGGCTGGCTGACGCGCATCGCGACGAACACCTGTCTCAACCAGCTCCGCAGCGCGAAGCGACGGCCGGAGTCGACCATCTCCGACCTGACGGAAGACGAGAGCACCTGGCTCGACACGCATCTCGCAGACGCTTCGACGGAGCGTCATCAGGCGGTCGAACGGAGCCTCGTCGCGGCAGACCTGGCGGATCGCCTGCTCGGCACTCTCTCGCCGGACGACCGTCTGGTGCTGACGATGATGGACGGCGAGGACGCGCCCGTCAAAGAGGTGGCGGAGCTGACCGGATGGTCTGAATCGAAAGTCAAAGTGCAGGCCTTCCGCGCGCGCAAGCGGATGCGACAGGCGTTGGAGAAATTGCTCGGCAGAGGCTAAGAGGCAAAAGCGATGAAAGAGAAACACATCACAGAAATTCTGGAGCAGTCACCGCTCGCGTCGCTGAGCGAGGCGGAGTTGGCGTTGGTGCGCGCGCATGCAGCCGAATGCCCGGAATGCCGGCGCGCGTATGAAGCCTCGCAGCTTTCGTCCGCGCTCCTGCGCGAGCGCGCCGGAGAGGTATTCGAGCCGCCGCCTTTCTTTCAGACGAGAGTGCTGGCCGCGCTCAGAGAGCGGCGCGCGGCCGAGGAGACGAACGTCTTCGCGCGCCTCTGGAAAGCGACCGGCGCGCTCGTCGCCTCGATGGCGGCGACCGTCGCGATGCTCGCCGTCTTAACTTTCGTCGTCCCAAGCACACAGCCCGCGGACACCAGCGCCGAGTACGCCACGGCCGCGAGCACCTATTCGGCGGACGAGCTGCTTCTGAACGGGAGCGACGTGACGAATGACCGGCTGACAGACGAACAGGTGCTGACGACCCTGTACGAGCCGGACGAGGGAGCTGGAAGATGATGTTGGAAAAAATCGGCAGCAAGGCCAGATGGCAGGTGCGCGTCGCGGCGACGGTGATCTTCCTGCTGGGGTTCGCGGCGGGCGCGCTCGCCCTGAACGCTTATCGTGCGTGGGGCGGCCCCAACGACGCAGCGCGCGGGCAGGATCGCTTTGAGCAACTGGTCAAAGAATTGCAGCTCGATGAAGGGCAGCAGACGCAGGTCAGGCAGATCTTCGGCGACACGCGCGAGCAACTGGAGGCCCTGCGCAAAGAGTCCGAGCCGCGCGTCAAAGAGATTCGCCGCCAGGCCGACGAGCGGATGCAGAAGACTTTGACGGCCGAGCAATGGCAGAAATTCCAGAAATTGATGGAGGAGCGCTCCGCCCGCCGCCGCGACCGTGGAGCCCGCTAAAGCCGCAAAACAATCTCACGCAAAGGCGCTGGTGACGCAAAGGAAAAACTTAATTGTCTTCCTTTGCGTCACCAGCGCCTTTGCGTGAGATTTGCTTTAAAACATTGAAGGGAGGAGCGAAAAAGCTTAACATTTGGGCCGGGCAAGGCAACGACGCGCCTGAAGCGCCGCATCACAAGGCACGTGAGATAGTTCGTCACGCATGGCTCAACCATTTTATCCTGGGAAAGAAGGTTGGCGACCGGTGACGCTCCCCTTAAAGCATTCGGTCAAGCGGGCGCTCTCGTGTCGGCAAAATAGAGCAGTATGGAGGCGAAAAACGTTATCAACGGTCTGCCGCTGCTCGCCCGAACAGACGGACACGTGACCGCAGGCGAAACCGAGACAAACAGTGCGTCGGATTACGGGCTGGCGCAAGCAGCCGCCGCAGGCGATATGCAGGCCTTCGACGAGCTGTACCAGCGTCACTCGCGTCGCGTGTATTCCCTCTGCCTGCGCATGACGGGCAATATCTCGGAAGCCGAAGACCTGACGCAAGAGGTCTTTATCCAGCTCTTTCGCAAGATCGGAAGCTTTCGCGGCGAATCTGCTTTCACGACCTGGCTCCATCGCCTGACGGTTAACCAGGTTCTGATGCACTTTCGCAAGCGCAGCGTGAAGCTTGAACAGACGACGGACGAAGGCGAGACGCCCGTTCAGATCGTGCGCGGCACGGAGAACCCGAACGCGATGCCGGTCGTGGATCGGATCGCGCTCGACAAAGCGATCAAGCAACTGCCGCCGGGCTATCGCACGGTCTTTATCCTGCACGACATAGAGGGGCACGAGCACGAAGAGATCGCACGGATGCTCGGCTGCTCGGTCGGCACGTCGAAATCGCAACTTCACAAAGCGCGAATGAAATTACGCGACCTGCTGAGGCAACAGAACGTGGGATAAGCGCTTCCAAAGACGTTCACCGGCAGGAGTTTGTCAGAGGTTCGAGTCTCCCCAATGGCTCACACGTGATTCAGCTTAGCCCTTTGAAGCTGACCGTGCAAAAGAGCCCACTTGATAAAAAAACCGGAAGGTGCCGCAGGCGCGGCCCCGAAAATGGCTTAGAGGTTAAGAGGTAAGATGAACTGCGAGAAGTGTCAGGAACTGCTCAGCGACTTTCTCGATGGTGTGCTCAGCGACGAACAGCATGCGACGCTCGGCCGCCATCTGGAGGAATGTCTCTCCTGCTATCACGTCCGTCAGGAGCTGGATTCCATCGTCAGCTTTTGCCGCGACCATCGCGGCGAGTACGACGCTCCGCCCAACGAGCGCGCCCTCTGGCTCCGCATCCGCAATACGCTGGAGAGCGAGCAGCAGCGCAATGGCCTGCGTGCGTTGACCGCCACGCGACCGGCCGCGCAGGGACGTGCGGCGGGCTGGTTCGCGCGACTCTTCGAGCGCCAGTGGGAGCTTTCACTGACGCAGATGGCGGCAGCGGTCGCGGCCATCGCCATCGCCGTCTCGTTCGCCACGGCCTTAGGTCTGCGCAGCATGCAGACGCACACGATGGCTCCGAGCACGGAACAGACATCCGGCTCCGGCATGGCTTTCGCCAACGGCAGCTATCCGGGCAGCCTCAACGACCGGATGAAGCAGCAGGAGCAGATGGTCGAGTACTGGAACCGCCGGGTCGAGCAGCGCAAAGCCCTGTGGAACGCGCAGACGCGGCAGGCCTTCGAGCGCAACCTGCAGGTCATAGATCAGGCCGTCGCCACGTATCGCGAAGAGCTCCAACGCAACCCGCACGACGAGCTTTCGGAAGAGATGCTCAACACGGCGATGAGCGACAAGATGGACTTGCTGCGCGAGTTCTCTGATCTATAAAACCTGTGCTTTGTGCTTGGTTCTTTGTGCTTTGATTATCTAGCTCACCTCGCGCTTCATAATTCCAGGTTGAGACGTGTGCAAAGGACGAAGAACAAAATACAAAGAACAAACGCCTTGATGAAACCGGTGAAGATGAAGATTCGCATTCCCCTCATGCGATGTCGGAATAGAAAGCTGCGCGTCGTCCTTACGGCGGCGGCGCTGTCCCTCATCCTTTCATCCGCCGCTGTCGCCCAGCAGAGATTCTCCAAGACCTATCCCGCGCGCAAGAAGATCAGCATACATCTGAGCAACTGGTCGGGCCCGATCACGGTCGAGGGCTGGCAGAAAGAGCAGATCAAGATCACTGCCGATAAGGAAGACTCGACGGCGCGCATCACGCCGCAGATCAGCGACGACGGTCTGGAGATCGATGTCGCGCGCGACAACCAGGGGCGCGGCGATGTCGGCAACATCAACTTCAAGATTTTCGTGCCGTACGAATCCTCCGTCGACATCGAGACGCGCATCGGCGACCTGACCGTCAATAACGTGCAGGGCTCGATGGTGCGCGCGCACGTCTCTTCGGAGGGCAACATCTCGCTGACGCAGATTCGCTCGCCCTTAGTGATGGCGGGCAACGTCACGGGCGACATCCTCTTTGACGGCGAGCTGCTCTCGGAAGGCGTCTACAGCCTGCAAACCACCGGCGGCAACATCAACATACGCATCCCTGAAAACTCCGCTTTCCGTCTCGTCGCCAGCGCGCCGATGACGCAGGACATCACGCTCGGCCCCTTCGCCACCTCCGGCCTGAACTTCATCAGCGGCCGTCGCAAGGTGGTCGGCAACGTCGGCAACGGCAAAGCCTCCCTCAGCGTCACCAACCAACGCGGCAGCATCTCCTTCATCCGCCGCTGAGCTGCGACTCTTTCTTGACTGGAAATAATTCTTCATTGTAGGTTTCTAAGCCTCATGCTGTAATTTTTTCCTGGCCGGTCTTTTCCGTCCGGTCTCTTCTTCTGACAATGGAGCCCGACATGATTCTCAGAACACCCAAAGTCTATCTCCCTGTGCTGCTGTTTTTGATCGCCTCGCTGTTGCTGGCCGTGCCGGTGAGAGCCGATTTCCAGTTGCCCATCATTAAGAGCGCCGTGCCCGACACGGCCACCAACAAGCTCACCATCAACGGCCTCGATTTCGGGACGAAGAAGCCGGTCGTGACCTTAGCCGGCACACAACTGACCGTCACCAGCTTCAACGACCGGCAGGTCATCGTCGCGCTGCCGGCCGGGCTCAAAGGCAACTACCTGCTGACGCTGACCAACGCGGACAGCCACCTGTTCGGGCTCTTCGTCGTGAGCCTCGGATTCTCCGGACAGCAAGGGCCGCAGGGACCGCCCGGCCCGCAGGGACCGCAAGGAGCACAGGGACAGCAAGGGCCGCAAGGCCCACAGGGACCAGCCGGAGCACAGGGCCCGGCCGGGCCTGCCGGAGCTGCCGGAGCACAGGGCGCACAAGGAGCGCCGGGCTATTCCATCAAGACGTATCCGGACGACGGCACAACTTACCCGCGCGGCTGCGGCACGGTCGGAGGTCTGGTTCTGGTCACGGTTGATGCGCAGGGCAATCAGGTCATGGGCACCTCGCCGCAGTACGTGTGCAACGGCTTGCAGGGCGTACAGGGGCAGCAGGGACCGGCAGGCCCACAGGGGCAGCAGGGTGAGCCGGGGCCTCAGGGACCGCCGGGAACCGGCGGGGCGGCTCCGGTCTTTTACATACGCGAGCTGCCGACACGCTCTGCCAACACGCACTCGCAGGGCGACACGGTGATGACTTTCTCCTGTCTCGCAGGCGACAAAATAATGGGTGGAGGTTTTACAGCGAGCCCGTCTCTCAACGTCTACGAGAGCAAACCGATCGATGCAGCCACGTGGAGAATTTCCATCCAGAATCCGACTGAGTCATCCTTCGGCTACTCGATGTCCATCGTCTGTCTGGATCTTACCCCCTGAGCCTGTGCCGGAAACTCTTTTTCCCTGCTGCGGCTTCTCATCAGACGAATTCTCTTGACGCGAGCGCTGCTTCTGTTCTCAAATGAACTACCGAGCAGCGCTCGCTTCTGTCTGTGAAATCGACCATGACAAAATCGCCAAAATCAAAAAAACTTTTCGCAGTGCTCTCCGGCACATTGCTCATCTGCCTTCTTTCGGCCCAAGCCTTCGCGCAGCAGAAGGATAAGAAGCAGCCGCCCGCTCCCCTGCCCGACCTGATGCGCCAGACGACGCGCCACGAGACGAAGCGGCTGGGCTACGGAAGCACGATCACGATCCTCGGCGCGCCCAACGGCTCGATCATCATCGAGGGCTGGAACAAGAGCGAGGTGGACATCACCGCCGAGATCGAGCTGCACGCCAACGCGGAAGAGGACTTCGCGCTGCTCGCGCAGGTCAACAGCTTCACGATCGACAAAGACGGCAATCACGTGCGCATCATCTCGACCGGCACGCACGATAAGAAGTTTCTCAAGCGCATGGCTAAAGACTTTCCCAAGCGACTGGTCGGCCTGCCCTGGAAGATAGACTATTACATACGCGTGCCGATGATGTCCGATCTCGACATAGACGCGGGGATGGGGCCGATCACTTTGAAAGGCGTCGAAGGCGCGATCAGCCTCAAGGCCGTGCAGAGCAACGCCGAGCTGACGTTGACGGGCGGCATCGTCGGCGCGACCGTGGCGAGCGGCAAGGTCAACGTGCGCGTCGCCTCGCGCAGTTGGCGCGGGCGCGGCATGGAGGTTCGCCTCGCCGCGGGCGACGTGACGCTTGAGCTGCCCACGGGCTTCAGCGGCGATGTCAACGCGTCCGTCCTGCGCAACGGGAAGGTCGAGAACACATACACGGCGCTGGAGCCGCGCGAAGACACAACCGCGACCGAGCGCGCGCTTCTGGGACGCGCCGGAGCAGGCGGGGCCGTCCTCGTCCTGACCGTCGGCGACGGCACGATCAACATCAAAGGCAGCGACAAGTGACAGGACTCTCTTATGACAGTCAAATCTGATCGTTGGATTCGCCGGATGGCGGCGGAAGCGGAGTTGATCCGGCCCTTCGACGGAGAGCTGGTGCGCGAAGCAGACGGGCGGCGCATCATCTCTGCCGGAGCATCGAGCTACGGCTACGACATGCGCCTCGCGGACGACGGCTTTAAGGTCTTCTCGCCCATCCACGCGCGCGAGATCGACCCCAAACAGTTCAGCGACGAATCGCTCGTCGAGCCCCCCTTGCGCACGACCGAAGACGGCTCAAAATATTACCTCCTGCCGCCGCACTCCTACGCCCTCGGCGTCTCGGTCGAAACCTTCCGCATGCCGCGCAACGTAACCGCCATCTGCATGGCGAAATCAACCTATGCGCGCGCCGGCCTCATCGTCAACACGACCCCCCTCGAAGCAGGCTGGACGGGCCGCCTCGTCATCGAACTCGGCAACCTCGCCAACCTTCCACTCCGTGTCTACGTCAACGAAGGCATCGGCCAGGTCATCTTCTTCGAATCCGACGAACCCTGCGACACCTCCTACGAAGACCGCGGCGGCAAATACCAGGGCCAAACCGGCCTGACTTATTCTCGTCTGTGAGGTCGAGAATTAAGTAACCTGTAGATCTGCCAACAACCAGTGGGCAGCTAAGAAATATGGAAGAGCAAGGATTGGAACTAAAAGACTAAGCCGTGAGGGCTTACAATTAATACATGTACAACAATGCTTGAAGCATAATAATGCGAATGTTATAAAGGTGAGCCGCAGTTCGACAACTCAACTCAGCACTAAATTTCGAGAATCTTCTTGATGCCAAACGATAAGCTACGAAACTTAGGTTCAATATATACACCCGTTGAGTTCGCACGTCTGCTGGTTAACTGGGGTATCAGGAGCAAAAACGATAAGATCCTCGACTTGGGCATCGGTGAGGGAGTTTTCACTTTTCTTGCATTTGAGCGCTTACGGCAATTAGGGGCATCTCAGATGATAGCCTGTAGGCAGCTATATGGCAGTGAAATTCATGTGCCGACTTTTGAAATATTCTCCAAGCTCGCTGAAGAGAGAGAGGTGAATTTCCCTCACGTCCTGCAAGGTGACTTTCTCGCGCAAGATTTTCCAATGGTAGAGACTGCTCTGGGAAATCCGCCGTACGTTCGTCGGTCTGCGATCACGGATTTTGACGCTTTGGCTGA
>JAFBAJ010000344.1 GCA_019247865.1 Acidobacteriota bacterium | reverse complement strand
ACATCGAGCGGGATGCCGCCCAGCTCGCGTATGTCGAGCGCGCCGTTCGCTTCCTTCATCAGCTGACCCGTGCGTTTGACGACGCGCCCGACGCCCGTCTCGCCGACGAAGAGATGATGCGCCTCTTCCGTCAACATGAACTGGCAGGTGCGCGCCAGGGGCTCGAAGCCGGATTCGGCGAGCGCCGCGAGCTGGTACTTGCCGTCGCGGTCTGTGAACATCGTGAAGCAGAAAAAGTTGAGCCAGTCGTCGCACGGCTGATTGAAGGCTTCGAGGATGCGCGGCTTGTCCGGGTTGCCGCTCCGCCTTTGCAACAGCTCGTCCGCTTCGTCGCGCCCGTCGCGCCCGAAGTAGCGTTGCAGCAGATAGACCATCGCCCACAAATGGCGTCCCTCTTCGACGTTGACCTGAAAGAGATTGCGCAGATCGTAGAGCGAAGGGCAGGTCTTGCCGAGCTGCCGTTGCTGCTCGACCGAAGCGGGCTCCGTGTCGCCCTGTGTGACGATGATGCGGCGCAGGGCGTTGCGAAACTCGCCCGGCACTTCCTGATAGACCGGCTGCCCGTAGTTGTCGCCGAAGCCGACCGTGGCGTTCGGGTCTGCGGGCTTGAGAAAGATGCCCCAGCGATAGTCCGGCATCTTGACATAATCGAAATGAGCCCAGCCTTCCGGCTCGACGCTGATCGCAGTGCGCAGATAGACGTCCTTCTGCTGAAAGCCCTCCGGCCCCATCTCGCGCCACCAGTCCAGATAGTTCGGCAGCCACTTCTCCAGCGCGCGCTGAAGCTTCTTGTCTTCGGACAGGTTCACATTGTTAGGAATGCGTTCGTATAAGTTCATGCTCATCTCTGTTAAGTCCTCTTGTAATCGAACTGCGCCTGCGTCGGTTTGCCGTAGTTGGTCAGCGCGCCCTGCGGGCCGACGGCGTTGGGGCGCTGGAAGATCCAGTTCTGCCAGGCCGTCAGGCGACCGTAAATTTTGGTGTCGAGCGTTTCGGGTCCGGCGAACCTCAAAGAAGCTTCCATGCCCGTCAGCGCGTCCGGCGAGAGCGACGTGCGCTCTTCGATGGCGACGCGCACTTCGTCTTCCCAATCCAGATCATCCGGCGCGAAGGTCACAAGCCCGGCCTCTTCCGCCTCCTCCGTATCGAATGAGCCCTCGTGCGCGAAGACCTCCGCGACCTTTTCCGGCGTCGCCAGAAAACGCGATTGCAAACGCGTCAAACCGTTCGACATCGGCAGCGCGCCGCGATTCATCTCGCTCGTCGCAACCGAAACCTCTTCGTCCGGCGAATTGAGCATGTACGTGCGGTCGGCCGAGAGAGCCAGTTCGAGCAGGTTTCCGGCAAAGCAACTGCCCGGCTCGATGAGCGCGAAAAAGCTCTTCGCGGTCAAATCCAGGCGGCGCAGGACGCGCGCCATGTACAGCGTGATCTCGCGTACCAGCCAGTGCTCTTTGTGTTTGATTAAAGTCTCGTCAACCTTGAGCACGTTTGCGCCGTCGCCTTCCGTGCGCAGGCAGACGAGGCCCGTTTCCAGCTCGTTCATGCGCAGGTGCAGCAGCGCATCGTCCAGCTCGCGATACGCGCGCAAAGGCCAGTAGGCATCGCCGAGCTGCTCGATCTCTTCGATGGTCGCGGGCGTCTCGCCTTCTGGCGCACGAACAGTTAAATCAGCGTAGCGCTTCTCTCGGTTGAGCTTCAGGCTGACGTACCTGTACTCGCGCCCGTCGGCGTTGACTTCGACCTCCAGCGGATTGAGCCGGATGCCCTTTTGATCCTGCACGCCGCTCTCTTTGACGAGCTGCTGCACGTGCTCGTTGACGGACTCCTGAAACTTGCTCGTCGGAAAATAGCCGTCGATCAGTCCCCACTCCTTCGCGCGCTTGCCTTTGAGGCCCTCGGCCAGAGTCGAGAAGACATCCGCGCGGTCGCGCCGAATTTTCCGCTTGTCCACGAGGCGCGTCAGCCCTCCTGTGCCCGGCAGGACTCCGAGGAGCGGAACCTCCGGCAGCGAGACGGCCGAGTTGCCGTCGTCCACCAGAAAGATCTCTTCGCACGCGATGGCGAGCTCGTAGCCGCCGCCGGAGGCCGTGCCGTTCAGCGCGGCGACATAGCGTTGACCCGAATGGGCGGAAGCATCCTCGATCGCACAGCGCGTCTCGTTGGTGAACTTGCAGAAGTTGACCTTGAAGGCGTGCGTCGAAGTGCCGAGCATATAGATGTTCGCGCCCGCGCAGAAGATACGCGGCTTGAGGCTCGTGACGAGCACCACGCGCACCTCCGGGTGCTCGAAGCGCAGCCGCTGCACGGCGTCCGCCAGCTCTATGTCCACGCCGAGATCGTACGAATTGAGCTTCAGCTTGTAGCCCTCATTCAACGTCTCGTCTTCCTGCACGTCCATCGAGAGCCGCGCCACCGCGCCCTCTATTTCCAGCCGCCAGTGCTTGTACTCTTCCGGCCGCGTCTCAAAGTTAATCATCTGGATTCCATCTCTTTAAGTTAAGCTCGTTCGAACGTCCGTTCGAATAAAATAATAACCTCTTCTGCGGGCGCGGTCAAGGCGGCAAAGGAGAGGAAAAACGGTTTTCACGCCAAGGCGCAAAGACGCAAAGGAGGATGAGTGCTGCCTGAATCTCGAATGCTTTTCTTTGCGTCTTTGCGCCCTGGCGTGAGACTTCTTCTTGAAGAGGGGGCTTGACAGCGCCACCTTGCCGCGCGTAGTGTCCTGTTCGCTTTGACCCCTTGCATTCGTGGAGGCGCATCTGTTCTGGTGAATGGCGCGGTCTTCAAAACCGTCTGTGAGACTGTGAGAGCAGGCTCAGGTGGGTTCGATTCCCACACGCCTCCGCCAATTTTGAAATTTCAAATCTCAGATTTGAAGTCATGAAGGATTGGATTGCGCTCAATATGACGCCGGGCGTGGGGCCGCGTGCCGCCGCGAAGCTGTTGGAGCGTTTCGGTTCGCCCGCAGGGGTCTTTGGCGCGCGGCGGAGTGAGCTGGAGAGCCTGCGGCTGCGTCCGGAAGCGGTCGAGAGCATCATCGCGCGCGGCACGGAAGCGCAGGCCGCGGCCGAGATCGAACGCGTACGCGAAATGGGCGCGGACATCCTTTTGCTTGACGACGGCGTCTATCCGTCCCTGCTGAGGGAGATCAACGACCCGCCGATCACGCTCTATGTCAAGGGGCGCTGGCTCGAATGCCTGGAGCAGCCGTGCGTGGCGATGGTCGGTTCGCGCCGCTGTTCGACCTACGGGCAGAACACGGCCGCGATGCTGGCGCGCGATCTGGCGCAGCGCGGCGTGACGATCATTTCGGGGCTCGCGCGTGGGATAGATGCTGCGGCGCATCGCGGCGCGCTCGAAGCGGGAGGCAAGACGGTGGCCGTGATGGGGACCGGGCTCGATCTGGTTTACCCGCGCGACCATCGCAAGCTGGCGCAGGAGATTTTGGAGAGCGGCGGCGCGCTCGTCTCGGAGTTCCCGCTGGGGACGCCGCCCGCGCCGCAGAACTTTCCGTATCGCAATCGCGTAATCAGCGGCCTGAGCCTGGGCGTGGTGCTCGTCGAGGCCGCCGAGAATTCCGGCTCTTTGATCACCGCGCGCCTCGCGATGGAGCAGAACCGCGAAGTCTTCGCAGTGCCCGGCAACATTACTTCGCGTAACTCTTTCGGGACGAACTATCTGATCAAGGGCGCGGGCGCGAAGCTCGTGCAGGCGTGGCAGGACGTGGCCGCGGAGATGCCGCCGGAGCTTGCCGCCGCGCTGCTGCCGCCTCCGCCCTTGAAGCAGGCGGAGAAGAATCTGGTCGAGCAGCTGGAGCTCGTGCCGTCAGACCTGACGGCGACCGAGCATGCCGTCTGGAAGCTGCTCTCGACGGACGAGCCTGCGCACATAGATGCGCTGGCTGAATCAACCGGGCTCTCCGTGCAGGAATTGACGGGCGCGTTGCTCGCGCTCGAAATGAGAGAGCTGATACGGCAACTGCCGGGCAAATGCTTTGTGAGAAAAATGTGAGATGCAGAGCAGGCTTCAGAGCCTGCGTTTGCATCAAAGTGGGTTCAATTAAGGAGTAAAAGTGGCGAGTCGGAAGCTCGTCATGGAAGTCAAAATGGCAAAGAACCTGGTCATCGTCGAATCGCCCGCGAAGGCGAAAACGATCAATAAATATCTGGGCAGCGACTATCGCGTGATGGCCTCCATCGGCCACATCAAAGACCTCCCGTCCAAAGGGCTCGGCGTGGATGTCGAGCATGATTTCGAGCCGACCTACGAGGTCATTCCAGATACACGGAAGCGTAATAACAAGAAGATCGTCTCCGAGCTGAAGAAGGCCGCCAAAGAGGCCGAAGCCATCTTCCTCGCCGCCGACCCGGACCGCGAGGGCGAGGCCATCTGCCAGCATCTGGCCGAAGAGATCGTGCCCAAGCGCCCCAAGAAGGCGACCTTCCGCGTGATGTTCAACGAGATCACCAAGCGCGCCGTGCAGGACGCTTTCAAAGAGCCCAAGCAGATCGACGTTAACCTCGTGGACGCGCAGCAGGCGCGACGCGTGCTCGACCGCTTGGTGGGTTACAAAGTCTCTCCGCTGCTCTGCCGCACGGTCGGAGGCCGCCTCAGCGCGGGCCGCGTGCAGTCGGTCGCTTTAAGAATGGTCGTCGAGCGCGAGCGCGAGATCGAGAATTTCGTCAAGACCGAATACTGGACTGTGACGGCGAACCTCGCGGCCAAATTGCCGCCCGCCTTCGACGCGCGTCTGTGGAAGGTCGGCGAGCAGACGGTCAAGACCTCCGGGTTCGATCAGGACGTGAAGAAGACGGAGATCCTGATTGCGAATGAAGCGCAGGCGGGCGAGATCGTCGCGGAAGCGAAAGAGCAGAGCTATACGGTCAGCGAAGTCACGACGAAGGAGCGCAAGCGCAACCCTGTGCCGCCGTTCGTCACCTCGAAACTGCAACAGGAGGCCTCGCGCAAGCTCGGCTTCGCCGTCAAGAAGACGATGATGCTCGCACAGAAGCTCTACGAGGGCGTGGAGCTTGGGTCGGAGGGCTCGGTCGGTCTCATCACTTACATGAGAACCGATTCGACGCGCGTCTCCGAGACCGCGCTGAACGAGGTCAGAGATTTTATCGGCACGCAGTACGGCGCGAACTACCTGCCGGAGAAGGCCGTCCACTATCGCTCGAAGAAGGACGCGCAGGACGCGCACGAAGCGATTCGCCCGACCGATGACGCGCGCACGCCCGACGCCGTCGCGCGCTTTCTCAATAAAGAGGAGTTAAAACTTTATCGTCTCATCTGGCAGCGCTTCGTCGCGTCGCAGATGATGGCGGCGATCTTCGACCAGACGACAATCGACATCACCGCGGGACGCTTTATCTTTCGCGCGACCGGCTCGGTGCAGAAGTTCGACGGCTTCCTCAAGGTCTATCAGGAGGGGCGCGACGAAAAGTCCGAAGAGGACGAAGAGGCCGAGCGCAAGCTGCCGCTGGTCGAGAAGGGCGAGGCTTTACAGCTCAACCACATTAATCCCGAACAGCATTTCACGGAGCCGCCGCCGCGCTACA
>JAFBAJ010000334.1 GCA_019247865.1 Acidobacteriota bacterium | reverse complement strand
CGAAAACTCCGGTCGCGCCGATTCCGCCAAAGAAAGTTTCAATCGAGACGGCGCTGATCTGTGCCCCCGTCGTCTTGTTCTGGACGACATAATTGTTGTTGAGAAAAGTGACGATGCGGGTCAGCCCGACCGCACCGGTCGTGTCCGGTGGAATCACGATGCTGCCAGAGCCGACCTGCACCACATCGTTATGTCCGAGAAAGGAGGTGGTAGGATTCGGCGAAGCGACCTGCGGCGAGTCGGGCCTGCTCTGCGTCTGCTCGCCGGAGCTTTGCGGCGCGCTCTCCCCCGGCGACGACTCTTCTTCAATAATAATCTGATTCGGCGGAACTATCATGCGCGGCGTTAAATCCGGCGGCGTCGCGGCCTGTCGGCGGGCTAAATCAGCCACATTCACGACTGCTGTCGCGGCGGCCCTGACAGGCACGACCTTGAGCTCTCGCTTCCCTTCCTGCTGCGGAGCAGCCACCTGCTTCGCACTCTGATCGGTAATCTTATTTTGTGCAAAGGTGTGGTTAAACAGATACGGGCAGCCCATCACCAGAAAGCCAATTGAAAGGATTGAAACCAAACGCAAAGCCATTTTCATAACGCTCTCCTTGAAAAAACCGTGAGGTAATCATGTTGTAAACCAGGGGGCGTGCGTTATCAATCGTAGTCCGGCAATCCATTAAAGCATACTCTTTCGGCTACACATCTGGCAATAAAGAGTTTCACGCAAAGGCGCAAAGAAATGCATTGAAGCATTTCTTTGCGCCTTTGCGCCTTTGCGCGAAACTGTTTTTACATTCCCTTGTAATCAGGCCCGCCGCCGCCTTCGGGCGTGACCCAGTTGATGATCTGGTACGGATCCATGATGTCGCAGGTCTTGCAGTGCACGCAGTTCGAGAAGTTGATCTGGAGGCGGCGTTTGCCGCTGGCTCCGTCTTCGACCATCTCGTAGACAGCGGCGGGGCAGAAACGCTGGCACGGATTGCCGTACTCCTCCGCGCAACGCTCGGCGCAGATGTTCGTGTCGAGGACGTGCAGGTGCGCTGGCTGATCTTCGTCATGCCCGACCGCAGCGTGATAGACATCCGTCAGCTTGTTGAAAGTGATCTTGCCGTCAAAGCGCAGGCCGTTGTAACGCTGCTCTATGTTGTCGCCCCTGTAGCCGTACTCCGACAGCTTGCCCATCGCCTCGTGTCCGGCTTCGGCGCGCGAACGGTCGAACAAGCCCCACGAACGCCCGCCCGTGATGAACTGCAATCCTGCGTTCGCCATCCCCAGCCAGCGCCCGTGCCGAAAGCCCGCATGAAAATTTCTGACCTTGCGCAATTCCGGCGTGAGCCAACTGCGGTTGACCAGACGCTCATAGCGGCTCAACTGCTGCGCCGAAAAATCATTCTTGATGAGCGCCGTGAAGATGGCTTCGGCCGCCAGCATCCCGCTCTTGATGGCCGTGTGAATTCCCTTGAGGCGCTGCGAGTTGAGAAAGCCCGCGCAATCGCCTACGAGCAGCACGCCGTCCGCGTAGATCTGCGGCATCGCGTGCCAGCCTCCGGCCGCGATGGTCTTCGCGCCGTAGCGTATCATCTTGCCGCCTTCGAGCAGTTTCGCGAGGAACGGATGCTGCTTGAACTTTTGAAACTCTGCGTGCGGGTCCAGGAGCGGGTCGCGGTAATCGAGCCCGGTCACATAGCCTATGTTGAGGATGCGATTCTGCATCCCGTAGATCCAGCCGCCGCCGTACGTCTTCGCGTCCGAAGGAAAGCCGAGCGTGTGCGTCACGCGCCCGGCCGGATACCGATCATCCGGCAGTTCCCACAGCTCTTTGACGCCGATGCTGTAGACCTGCGGCTCGCGCCCTTCGTTCAGGTTAAGCCGCTCGGTCAGCATCTTGGTCAGAGAGCCGCGCGGCCCTTCGCCGAGCACAGTCACCTTCGCATGCAGGTCTACGCCCGGCTCAAAATTCCCTTTCCGCTTGCCCTCTTTGTCGATCCCTTTGTCGCCCGTGCGCACGCCGATGACCCTGTCCTCCAGATCGTAGAGCATCTCTGCGCCCGGAAATTCCGGAAAGATATTGATGCCCGCCTCTTCGCATTTCTCGCCGAGCCAGGCGGTCAGGCGATTGAGAGAGACGATGTAGTAGCCGTGATTTTTGAGCGGCGGCGGAGTGATCGGCGAGCGGATCGCGCGCTTCTCCGTCAGGTAGAGAAAGAAATCCTCTTTGACCGGAGATTCGAGCGGCGCTCCTTCCGCTTCAAAATCGGGAAAGAGTTCGCGCAGCGCGCGCGGATCCATCACCGCGCCGGACAGGTTATGCGCGCCGACGTAAGAGCCCTTCTCGATGACGCCGATCTCGATCTCGCCGAGCGGCGCGCCCTCTTTCTCGCCGCGCTCGACCGCCCCGTTGTGCTCTTTGACGAGCCGCGCGAGATGCAGCGCCCCGCTCAGGTTCGCCGGTCCCGCCCCGACAAAGACCACATCCATCTCCAAGACTTCTCTCTCCACTCGCTTCTCTCCTCGATCAAAAATGAATGGTCATTCATTTTTAGTATCGCACGCAAAGGCGCAAAGACGCAAAGAAAGACGCCGCTCTTGCTTTGCGTCTTTGCGCCTTTGCGTGAGTCCTGCTTTTCCTCTACACTGCCACGCGTTCAATGACTAAGCTCGCGCTCACGCTTCTGTGTCTCATTCTGTTGCTCGCCGGAATCGCGGCTCTCGCTCTGCGCCTGCGCTCCGGCAGCATTCTGGCGCACACTCCAGCCCCGTCGCGCATGAAAACTTTCCCGCGGCTCTTCCTCTGGGCATGGGAGCGCGAGGAGAATTTGCAGTTCATCAACCCGCGCGAGGTCGGCGTCGCATTTCTGGCCGCGACTGTCACACTGCGCGGCGAAGAGGTCATCGAGCACCCGCGCCTGCAACCGCTCAGGATTCCAGACGGCACGACGCTCATCGCAGTCGTCCGGATAGAGACCGCGCGCGACCCGCAACCCGCGCTCTCCGATAAGCAGCGCGCGTCGCTGGCGGAGCTTTTAATAAAGTTCACGCGCGGGCAGAACATCTCAGCCCTTCAGATAGATTTCGACGTGACGATGTCCGAACGAAAATTCTACGGCGACCTCCTGCGGGACGTGCGCCGGAGCATGCCCGCCGCGATGCCGCTCTCGATGACTGCGCTGGCGTCGTGGTGCGTCTACGACGAGTGGCTGGACGAGCTGCCCGTGGACGAGGCCGTGCCGATGCTCTTTCAGATGGGCCTGGACAAAAAGCGCATCAACAGCTACTTGGACGCGGGCGGAGAGCTGCGCGCGCCGCTCTGTCGCAGCAGCCTCGGCATCTCGACGGATGAAGCGCGCGCTTCATTCAAGCACACCGAACGCGTTTACATCTTTAACTCGCAACCCTGGTCTGAAACGACCGTCCGCCAAGCTCTTGAAAGGAGCCGGAATGAAAAGCCTGTCGTCCCCTAAAACTTTCGTCCTGCTGTTACTCTTCATCTTCATCTCGACCTGCGGGCTGCGTCTCGCTTACGCCTGCGGCCCGTTTACGCGTTACGCGATCTTCAGCTTCACGAAACATCCGGACATGCCGTTCGACAAATTCTCCGGCGGCGAGCCGGGCGTCATCAAGCCCTCTTACGCGCGCTCTTATCTCTACGTCGCGTATCGTCTCATGACGGGCGCGCGCTTCACGCAGGCGGAGCAACAGGCGCTCACCGAGTTGTGGAACGCGCGGCTCAATTACGGTCAGGGGGATGAAGACGAGACGGGCGGGGCGTGGCAGCTCGCGCGCAAGAAGGTTTCCGGCGTCACGGACGATGTGCAGACCGAATACTACAGAGCTGCCGACAAAGGTGATTACACCTCTTTCCTCAACTGCACGCCCGACGCCTACCGCAATGCCGCGAAGACTTTAGAAGAGCGCATACAAAAGTTCGGCGCGTCCAGCGACGAAGCCAAAGCGTGGGTGCAGGGACAGGACCTTGTCTTCACGAACTGCGCGCGCGAGGGCACGATGCCGACTGCTGCCCCGGACAGCGCCCCGCAGCAAGTCAAATACGACCGCGCTTATCAGATCGCTGCCGCGCATTTCTATTCGATGAACTACGACGAAGCGCGCACGCATTTTGAAAGAATCGCGAGCGACGCGTCCTCGCCCTGGCACGAGCAGGCGCAGTACCTTGTCGCGCGCGCTCTGATTCGCAAGGCGAGCATCGGCGATGAAGCCAGCCGTCCGGAGGCGCTCGCGCAGGCCGAAGCGCAACTGAAGAAGGTGCTGGCGGAGACGCATCAGAGCGCGCTCAAACTGTCTGCGCAGAATCTACTGAACCTCATCAAGCTGCGTATGAATCCGGCGCAGCTCATGCGCGAGCTGACGCAGTCGCTGCTCCGGCCCGGACCGAACAGCAATCTCAAACAGGAGTTGTGGGACTACACGATCCTGCTCGACAGGTATCTGGGCGATTCGGACGAGCCGGCGGATGAGAACCTGAAGAAGGCTCTGGACGCGGGCGAGAAGGACGAGCTGACGGACTGGCTCATCACTTTTCAGGCGGAGCCTAAGGATTCGCTGGAACATGCCGCGGAGAGATGGCAGCGGACGAATTCTCTGCCCTGGCTCGTCGCCGCGCTCTCGAAGGTGGAGGCGAATGATGCGAAGGCAGCCGCGTTGATGGCCGCGGCCGAAAGAGTCGAACCGGCTTCACCGGCCTACGCGACCGCGCAATATCATCTCATCCGCCTCTCGCTTGAAAAGGGCGAGCGTGCGGTTGCTCGCCGCAGGCTCGATTCAATTCTTCAGCAAGCCGGCCTTTCGATCTCAACCGCCAATCTGTTTCGCCACCAGCGCATGCTGCTGGCGACCGACCTCGAAGATTTCCTCAAATACGCCGAGCGTCCGCCCGCTGCCTACAGTTGGGACGATGATGGACGAGAGGTTCCGATCGACATCAAGGAGGACGAGGATCTGAAGAGCTGGGGCGGCCGGACGCT
>JAFBAJ010000307.1 GCA_019247865.1 Acidobacteriota bacterium | reverse complement strand
CGCAGCGAGATCACGCAATCGCTCATCATCAACCTGCTCATCGCGCTCGCGGCCATCGCCGCCGCGACCTTCATCGCCATCAGCTCCGCGCGACTGGTGATCGCCCCTCTGCGCGCCATCACGACCTCCATCGAGCAGATCGCGCGCGGCGATGCTCCGGCCGCGACGCACGCGGAAACGAAGGAGCCGGACGCTAATATCGAGAGCGTGGCGAACCGCATCGAGCAGATCGGCAAGCAGATCGCGGGCGACCGTTCGGAGCTACGCGAGGCGCGCGGGCGGCTGCAACAGGTTCTGACGAGTTTGCAGGAGAGGCTGTTGCTGGTCAGCACGGACGGGCGCGTGATGCTCGCCAGTCCGGGCGTCGAGAAGATGCTCGGCGTGGAGGAGCATGCGGAAGGGCGGCCGCTCGACGAGGTGGTCGGAACACAGCATCCGCTTGTCAATCTTACGCAGCGCGCGCTCAACGCCCGCGAGACTTCCGCGCGCGTCATGCTCCAGACCTCGAACGGCAAACCCGCGACCTCGCCGCTCGTCGCCTCAGTCCAGCCGATCTCCGACCGTGGCGAAACCGTCGGCGCGCTCGTCCTCCTGCACGACCGCGAGACGGTCGCCAAACTCGAATCGCAGCTCGACTATTCGCAGCGCCTGGTTGATTTCGCGCGCATCACTTCCGGCATCGCGCATGAAGTCAAGAATCCTTTGAACGCCATCGTCATCCACCTGGAGTTGCTGCGCTCGAAGCTTGAGCGATATTCGCCCGCGACCGAAGAGGTGCGCCCGCAGCTCGACATTCTGACTTCGGAGCTGCAACGCCTCGAACGCGTCGTGCAGACCTTTCTCGATTTCACGCGCCCGCCGCGCATACAGATGCGTCCGCTCGACGTGAATCAGATTCTGGAGGAGACGCTGGCGCTGGCCGCGCCCGAAGCCGAGACGCGCGGGGCCTCCATTCATCGCGCCTTCGCCGCAGACCTGCCGCGTATCGCAGGCGACGCGGACATGCTCAAGCAGGCATTCTTCAATATCATCATCAACGGATTTCAGGCGATGGAGAGCGGCGGCGAGCTGCACGTCTCGACCGCGCAGAGCGGCACGCGACACGTGCTCGTCTCCATCACAGACCACGGGCGCGGCATCGAGCCGGAAGCCAGAGAGCGTATCTTTCAACTGTATTACACGACCAAGCCCGGCGGTCACGGCATCGGCCTCGCGCAGGCCTTCCGCGCCGTCCAGCTCCACAACGGCCACATCACCTTCGAGAGCGAACCGGGCGCGGGCACGACCTTTCACCTCCGCTTCCCGATCACTGCGTGAACTTCCAAGTCGTGTCCTAAATTGTTTTTCTCTGTGTATCTCCGCGTGAACTCTGCGTCTCTGCGTTGAGTATGTTGCAGCCTCCTCTCAACGCAGAGACGCAGAGTTCACGCAGAGTTGGCGCAGAGAGTTGAATTCAGGTCACCACCAATTTCCAGATGCAGATTGACCCCGAATCGCTCTCGGCGTAAGCTAGCGCCGTCAATCGGAAAGAGCTCCCTGAGTTTCCCGGCTTTATCAATCGTCTCATTCATCATCAGCACCGGAGCAAGACATGCCTCGAACGCAGATGTCCCGCAAACATCTCATCAATTTTTCACTGGCCCTTTTCGTGATGGTGCTGCTCTCGCCGCGCGTCCGGGCGGTCGGCTGCGCCGCGCCGAGCTTTAATGTCTCGACGTTCGACTATAACGGCTTCGGGATCAGCTCGGTCATCGCGGCGGACTTCAATGACGACGGCAAGCTCGATCTCGCGGCAGCCGCGACCTCGCCCGACAATGGCGGCGGAACCCCCACCCTCGTCCTGCTCGGCGACGGCGCGGGAAACTTTCGCCCGCCCACTGCATTCCAGGGGGCCTACAGGGCAACCCTCGCCACTGGAGATTTCAATCTGGACGGCAAGCTGGACCTGGTCGTGGCGGCACAGAGCTACATCGCAATCTTACCGGGCAACGGGCTCGGCGGGTTCCTGTCGCAGGCGCAGCCGTTCTATCTTTCGCAGGGAGGACAAATCACCTCTGTCTCGGTCGAGGATTTCGATCACGATGACTACCCGGCTGTTGTCGTCACGACCCTGGGCATCTCGAACAAGGTGTACATCCTGCGAGGGAATGGGTTCGGAAGTTTCTACTCGAACCCGTTGCCCCTGCCTTTCACAGGGATGTGGCCGGAGGACACCGCGGTCGGAGATTTTAATCGTGACGGGAACGTGGACGTCGCCGTCGCGAGTTACGGCTACATCAGTATCCAGCCTGCGGTTGATATCATCCTCGGGGACGGCCGGGGTGGATCTCTGGCTAACGCGCTGACCTACCCTGTCGCGCTCGGCCAGGCGCGCACGGTTGATGCGGGTGATTTCAACGGCGACGGCATCGCCGATCTGGCCGTCGCCAAATATTCGACCGAGTCCCCGGGGCAGATTGCGCTGATGTTCGGCAGCGGGACGGGCTCGTTCTCGGGCGACGCGTCAATGGCGACCGGCAACGGCCCGGCCTTCATCGCACATCAGGACTTCAATCTGGATCGCGGGCTCGATCTGGTGTTGACGAATTACAACGCGGGCGGCGTGACGATCCATCTCGGCAATCAGGTCAACGGTTATCCCGGCTCGGTCTTTAACTTTCCTTTGACCATGCCGCGTCCTGCCTCTTTCGCCACCGGAGATTTCAACGGCGACGCGCGCCCGGACATCATCATCGGGAACTTCGGCGGGGCGTATCCTTCTTTCACGCAGATGACAAACACCTGCACGGCTCCGGTCCTACACTCCGCGAACTTTGACGGCGACGGGCGCTCAGACATCTCAGTCTATCGTCCGTCGAACGGATACTGGTACATGTTGTTCAGCTCGGACAACTCGTTTCAGGCGTATCCGTGGGGCACAGGCACAGACAAGATCGTGCCGGCGGATTATGACGGCGACGGTAAAACGGACATCGCCATCTTTCGCCCGGACGAAGGCAAATGGTACGTGCTGCAAAGCTCGAACCATCTCGTCAAGCTGCAGAACTGGGGCGTGGCGACGGACGTTCCGGTCCCCGGCGATTATGATGGAGACGGCAAGAGCGACTTCGCCGTCTTCCGGCCCCAGAGCGGGTCTTGGTTTATCCTTCAAAGCTCAAACGGCGCTGTGCGTTTAAGCCAGTGGGGCGTGTCGACGGATAGTCCAGTGCCAGGCGATTACGACGGTGACAACAAGACAGACATCGCGGTCTTCAGGCAAACCACAGGCAAGTGGTACGTGTTCCAAAGCTCTGACAACATCACCCTCGACCCGCAGTTCGGCGCGAGCGGAGACATGCCCGTGCCCGCCGATTATGACGGCGACGGGCAGACGGATATAGCCTACTTTCGGCCGACGAACGGCACCTGGTACATCTCTTCGAGCATGAGCCGCAATACCCGTGCTCAACAGTGGGGCACGAACGGCGATGTCCCTGTGCCGACGGACTACGACGGCGACGGGCGCGCAGACCTGGCCGTGTTCCGTCCGTCCGCTGGAAGTTGGTATGTGCTGCAAAGCTCGAACAACCAGGTCCGCGCGCAGCAATTCGGCCAGAGCGGAGACGTGCCCATTCCATCAGCTCTGATTCCGCATTGAACAGCATAGAAGATTTGAGATTTCAAATTTTTAGTGTTATTCATCGCTATGCATGTCACTCATTCTTTTTTTCATAGACGGGCTGGGCATCGGCCGGCGCGGGGCGCAGAATCCGCTCGACGGGTTGGATGAGGCCGAGCCGCTGGCGATCTTTCAGGACGAAGAGCCGCGTCTGATCTACGACGGCGTGCTGGTGCGGACGGACGCGAGCCTCGGCGTCGAAGGCAGGCCGCAGAGCGCGTCCGGGCAGACGACGATCCTGACGGGCATCAACGCGCCCGCCCGGCTCGGCTATCACAAGCAGGGCTTTCCCAACGAAGCCATGCGCGAGATCATCCGCGAGCATTCCATCTTTCTTCAGCTCAAGCGCGCAGGCATCGAGCCCATCGTTTTCGCCAACGCTTATAGCAGGCTATTTTTTGAGACGCGCCCGCGCTGGGTCTCCGCGACGACCGCCGCAGTCGAGGCCGCCGGGATGAGCTTTCGCGATCTCGAAGACCTCAGGGCGGGCCGCGCGGTCTTTCAGGATTACACGAACCGGATGCTGATCGAGCGCGGAGAGGACGTGTCGCCACGCACGCCCGACGAGGCCGGAGAGATTCTCGCTGGCCTCGCGCGCACGCATCAATTTACGCTCTACGAATATTTCATCACGGACAAGATCGGGCACGCGCAGGACTTCGAGCGGGCGCGCACGGTGCTCCGTGATCTGGCGCGCTTCATACGCACGCTGCTCTCGCGCTTAGACCTGCAGCAGACGACTCTCCTGCTGACGAGCGACCACGGCAACATAGAGGATTTGAGCCTGCGCAATCACACGCTCAATCAGGTTCCGACGCTCATCTGGGGCGCTGGGCGAGACCGCATCGCCGCGCGCATACGCTCTCTGGCCGACATCACACCCGCCATCGTCGAAGCCCTGACAAGGAGAGCGACAGCACCTTGACCGCACCAGCTTCCAACGCAGAGCCGCACGCGCGCGTGCCGCGATATTCGTACTACGCGCTCGCAGTGCTCTCGCTCGTCAACTTTTTGAACTACATAGACCGGCAGGTCTTGCCCGCCGTCGCTCCGATCATGCTGGAAGACAAAGAGCTGAAGCTGACCCATTCGGAGCTGGGTTACATAGAAGCCGCGCTGCTGCTCTCCTTCACGGTGCTCGCGCCGCTCTTCGGTTATCTCGGAGATGCGCGCGCGCGCACGAAGCTGATGGCTTCGGCCGCCATCATCTGGAGCGTGGCGACGGGCATCACGGGCTTTGTGGATCGGCTGCCGTTTCTGCCCGAAGCGATTCGCGTGCACCTGCCTTTGACAGAGGTCACGCTGGCGATGTCTGGGGCGGCGCTCGCGCTCTGCTTTGTGCGCGCGGTCGTCGGCGTCGGCGAGTCTTCCTACTCGACCATCACGCCGAGCCTTATCGCGGATTACTTTCCGCCGCACAGGCGCGCGACCGCGCTCGGAGTTTTTCAGGCGGCGATTCCGATGGGCTTCGCGCTCGGCTTCGTCATCGGCGGCGTGCTGGCGCATTACTACGGCTGGCGGCGCGCGTTTATGATCGTCGGCGTGCCGGGCCTCATCGCCGCAGCCCTCGTCTGGCGACTGCGCGAGCCGCGTCGCGGGGCGACGGACGAACCCGCGCCGCAGACCGCGCTCGAAGAGATGGTGGAAGCTCCCGCAGAGGCGAGTAAAGCTCTGGCGCGCGGTGATGAAGGCGTCTCGTGGCTGCGCAAGGTTTGGACGATTCTCAGGACGCGCGACTGGCTGCTCTCGACGGCGGGTTATACGGCGCTCACTTTCGCGCTCGGAGCCTTCGCCACCTGGGGCACAGTCCTCTTCCATGAAGATAAAGGGATGAGCCCGCAGAACGCTGCGATCACTTTGGGCATTGTCACCTTGCTCGGAGGCGCGGCCGGAACCTTCGGCGGCGGGTGGCTGGCAGATCGTGTCGCCGCCAAAAGGCATAACGCCTATTTTCTGGTGTGCGCAGTGGCGACGCTGCTCGGCATCTTTCCGACCCTCGTCGCATTGATCTCACACAACGCGTGGCTCTATCTGCCAGCCATCTTTTTCGCGGTCTTCCTGCTCTTCGTCAGCAACGCTCCGTTTCACGCGATTCTCGTCAACAGTGTGCCGACGCTCGTGCGCGCGACGGCCGTCGCGCTCAACATCGTCGTCATACACGCGTTCGGCGATGCCATCTCGCGCGCGGCGGTCGGCGTCCTCTCCGATGCTCTCGGCGCGGGAGGCATGGGCGCGCTCAACGCCTTTGCACATCTGATTGGGATAGACGCCGGCCGACAACATCTCTCCGCCGCGCTGCTCATCGCGCCCGCCGCGCTGCTCATCTCGACGTTCTTCTTTTTCTGGGGAGCTAAGGCGCAGAGGAGATAAAAAAGAGAGTTTCACGCACAGGCGCAAAGGAAAGACTCAAGCTCTTCTTTGCGTCTTTGCGTCTTTGCGTGAGGCATTCTTTTCAAGGCATTCGTGGGAGCAGTAAACGGCGGATTGCGAGCGCAGTTTGAGCGCGCGTGAGGACGGGATCCAGGTCTGGCATGAGGCGCAGCGCACGAGCTTCTGCCCGTCCCTGACTGAAGCGGCAGCGGAGCGCGCGGGCTCGGCTGCATCCGGATTCGTGACCTGCCGCACGTCCTTCATGATGCCGAGGACGCGTTGCGCCATCTTGATATAAGGCCGCAGCCGCCACAGGACGAAAGTCCAGAAGGCGAGCAGCAGAACGAGAATGACAAGATATTTCAAAAATTACTCCTGTGCGTTTTTGCTCTGCGCGAGCTGCGCGCGCAAGTCCGAGAGCGAGGCGTTCTCCGGATTGACGCTCTGTAGCTCTGCGATTCTCTTCTCGGCTTCGGCGTGATTGCCGGTTACGATCAGCGCGGCCGCGAGATTTTGGAGCGTCGCCTCGTGCCTAGGGTCTATGGCGAGAGACTTGCGGTATTCCGCGATGGCTTTCTGCGGGTCGGAAGGCTTGCCGAAATAGTACGTGAGCCCCAGATCGGTTCGCACGTCCGCATCAGCCGACTTCATCTCCAGCGCTTTGAGATAGTAGACGCGCGCCTCCGCGAAACGCGACGGGTCGTCCTTCTGCGCGATGTCGAAGAGCACGTTGCCGAGCGTGACTGTGAGGTCGCGATCATTCGGATTGGCGTCGTAGGCGCGCTTGAGGAAGCGCGCCACGTCCGGCAGGTAACGCGCGTCCTGCGTGTAGCTGGCATAGCGATAGAGCGCGAGCCCCAGCTTGTGTTGGAGTTCAATATCATCCGGCTTCTCGTCGCCCGCCGCAATCGCCCGCTTCACCTCGTCCTCCGAGAGCGTCTGCGGATCCGCGCCGGACTGCCCGGACTGCTGCGCGCCGTTCTGACCGCTGTTCTGCGCCGTCGGAGGCTTCGCGCTCGCCTGCGCGGGCTTCGCGCCGGTCGCCGGTCGAGCGACCGAATTGGCGAAGATAAAGCCGATCATAAATCCGGCCAGGAGACCGATGATGCCGAAGAGTATGTTGTTCTTATTCACTGCCGGTTATCAAAGTGAAATGTGTTCGCACTTAATGTAGCTGAAGTTTAGCAAAATGCTTTTGAAATAGCACGAAGGCGCGCCGTCGCCGTGCGACCCTGCACAAATATTCAGGTGGTGACCTCAATTCAACTCTCTGCGCTTGCTCTGCGTGAACTCTGCGCCTGCGGCGTTGAGTGTTATGCAGCATCATCTCAACGCAGAGGCGCAGAGAACTCGCAGAGAGACACAGAGAAAACAATTTAGGTCACTACTAATATTCAGGTAGTGGGTCAGTTTGAAAACTCAAACAAAAGAATCTCACGCAAAGGCGCAAAGACGCAAAGGAAGACAAACTGTTTTCTTAGCGTCTTTGCGCCTTTGCGTGAAATTGTTTTTGAAACTGACCCACTACCAATATTCAGAAGATATTGCATAATTGAGCAGTTTATTCATACCATATGAACGTGTGTGCTCGATCACTTATCGTGGTTATTGCTGTCGCGCTTCTCATCTCGGGAGTAAGCGCTCAGACCAGTATGCCTGCGGCTCCGAGTCGCTTCGCGCCGGCGGTCGATTATCACCAGCACTTAGCCAGCCGAGCAGGAGCCGCGCTGCTCAATAGATCGCTTCCGAAAGTAGATGTGCCGAATGAGGTCGCTGCGTTCCTAAAGTCGATGACGGATCATTGGAACGACCCGGCGTTCCTGAGCAATCTCTACACAGAGGATGCGATTGTGGTTGGCAACCTGTGGGATTGGCAAAAGCCCTGGCTCCGGGGAAATCGCAACGCAGCAGACTATATCGGCAAA
>JAFBAJ010000222.1 GCA_019247865.1 Acidobacteriota bacterium | reverse complement strand
ATGCCATTGAGCAGTGTACAAGCCTACACCAGGTGCTATTCTCCGATGGAACAGAGGGCCGGACCCGGAACTGATCAGCGAAGCGACCTGTATTCGCTGGGAGCGACTCTGTATCACCTCCTGACCAATCGTCTGCCGCCGGATGCTCTTGAGGCGCGTGCCGCGAACCTTGCGCTCGGCCTGGGTGATCCCTTGCATCTCGCCTGCGAATTTAATCCGCAAATCCCGGAGCCCGTCGCTCAAGTGCTGCACCGAGCGATGGCCTTTGAAGCAGCGCATCGTTATGCCAGCGCGGCTGAGATGCGACAGGCGTTGCAAACAGCCGTGGCTGAAGAAGAGCGACGGCGAGCCGCCGAAAAGGCTCGACTCCAGGCGGAAGCGCAGGCGCAACGCGAAAAAGAGGAGGCCGAACGCCGGATAGAAGCGGAGCGCGGAACAAAGCTCGCCTTGGCTCAAAATAGAGCTGTGATGCAGATTTTCAAAGAACTGCACCGGCAGATGCCGGTTTTGCGCCATGGACAGGAGTGGAACGCTCTCTACCGCTTAATAGAGACCCGGTGGAATGCAGAGCAGTTGTCCGGGCCTTCCAATACAGAGGCGTTGGTTGACCAGCTCAAAAAGTCTAAGGCTTTCCGCGAAATATTAAATCAAGCTAAAGAGGAGCATTCTCTCAAATTAGACCGCTGGCACGTGAAAGCGAAAAAAGATAGAAGAGCACAGTTAAAGGAATGGCCTGCTCTTGTTGGAATTGGCCTTTCGATGATTAATCTGATGGGCCTGGGGGTTATCTTGCTTTTAAAACTTAGTGGCAGCCTCACTCAGGATGTGGCAATCTTTTCAAGTCTTGGTTTCATTCCCTTCTCCTTACTTTCAATTCTTGGTTTGGAAGATGTCATTAAGAATGAGTTTTTAAGCACACCCTTGATTGACCAGGGTGAGGATCTAGTTTTTTTCGCCCCATTGTTCGGAATGATACTAATTAATATTCTGGCTCTTTTTATAGGAGTTAGTGACGGAGTATTTGTATTGCTCCAAATCTATGGAGCCTCCAGGTAAACCATCGGTGCAACCTGCAAAACGCTTGCCTGCGATTTCGAGCCATTTTCATCTCCTTGCTCTCTTTTGCGCTATCAAGGTAAAGTAAGACTTAGATTATTTGCGACATGTCGCCAACGTGTGCGCGGCGTTAGGGCATCTAAATGCGCGCTTAGTTTGAAAGGTTTAAGAATGGATTATACGACCAAAGAGTTATTAAAACGTTATGCGAAGCTCGCCATCGGGCAGCCGTTCGCGCCTGTGCTTTTGAATATTCTCGTGACTTCGGTCTGCGACATGCGCTGCACGCACTGTTTTTTCACGGACGAGCTGGATGACCGCCCGCGCAAGAAGCTCCAGATGAAGACGCACGAGATCGAGCGTATCTCTGAGACTTTGGGCGGCAACCTCGGCGTGCTCATTCTGGCGGGCGGCGAGCCCTTCACGCGCAAAGATTTGCCGGAGATCGCGCGCGCCTTCTACCGGAACAACAAGCTCGAATCCATCTACCTGATGTCGAACGGGCAGATCCAGAAGCGCATCATCCCGGACGTGACGCGGATGCTGGAGGAGTGCCCGACGCTCAACATCACGGTCGCGCTCGGCATCGACGGGCTCAAAGACCAGCACGAGAAGATCCGCCAGAAGCCGGGCTCGTGGGACATCGCCATCGACACCGCGCGCCAGCTTCAGCAGATCAAGAAGGAATACCCGCGCCTGGACATACAGACCTGCACCTGCTTCATGCACTCGAACCAGGACACCATCTTTGACTGGTACGACTTTCTGAAGTACGAGCTCAAGCCGGACAAGGTCAACTTCAACTACATTCGTCCGCCTTCAGCCGACCCCATCGAGCTGGAGATAGACCACACGCGTTACGCTCAGCTCGCGCAGATGATCGACGACGATTCGCGCCACGCCGCGCTCAAGAACAACTACGGCGGCGACGCGGGCTTCTTCAAGGCCGCGATAGATATTTACATGCACGGCCTGATCGCCAAGACGCAGGAGACGCAGCAGGCGCAGATGAAATGCTACGCGGGCACTGCGGGCGGCGTCATCTACGACGAGGGCACTGTCTCTTCGTGCGAGAATCTCGACCCGATCGGAAACCTGCGCGACTTTGACTGGAACTTTCAGAAGCTCTGGCTCTCGCCCGCGATGAAGGAGCGACGCCAGAAGGCCGCCGACGGCTGCTTCTGCACGCACGAATCGAACAGCTACTATCCGTCGCTCCCGTTCAACCCAAAGCATCTCATCCAGATCAAAAAGCTGGAACGCGAGATGAAGAAGGCGCGCCGCGAACTGGAAGCGCAAGGCGCGACTGGCGACGGCTTAACTGTCAAAGCTTGAAAAGCGAGGGTGTAGGGGATAGGGGATAGGATGTAGTTGAAAACCTGCCCTACACCCTATCCCCTACACCCTGAATTTATGTTCCGAGCACGCGTTCCGAAAATCCTAATCATCTCGTCCGACACGGGCGGGGGACATCGCTCTGCTGCGGCGGCCATCGTGGCGGGCGTGCAGAAGTTTTTTCATGGTCAGTCGTATGCCGTCAGGGTCGTGCGCGCCATCGAAGAATCGCACAGCATCACGGCCAAACTCGTAACTCTGTACAACTGGGTGCTCCGTCACCGGCAGCACTGGATGAAATATTTTTACTGGGCGGTCAATCGCTTCCGGCCTGAGACGCGGCAGTTCTTCTACACGCGCACGGTCGGCTATGTGCAGGAGCTGTTCGAGCGCTGGTGTCCGCACGTCGTCGTCAGCGTCCATCCGTTGACGCAACACATCTTCGCGCGCGTCCTCAAGGACCTGAAACTGGCCGACAAGATTCCGCTCGTGACGGTCGTGACAGACCC
>JAFBAJ010000126.1 GCA_019247865.1 Acidobacteriota bacterium | reverse complement strand
CGAAGAGAATTTCAAGCGCAAGCTGCTCTACGAGGAGATGGTCGAAACGCCCATCGCGCAGCTCATCCGCGACGGCGAAAGAGAGTTGAGAAGAACGCAGGAGGAGATGCGTTCGCTGGCCCAGGAGATCACGCCGGGCCGCGATGTCGTGTTCGCTCTGCAAACCTTAGGGCGCGACCATCCGACCGCCGACGGCCTCGTCGGGGACACGCGCGCCGAGCTCGACCGCATCCGCGCCTTCGTCCGCACGCAGGAGATTCTGACGCCGCCCGCGCGCGAAAACCTGATCGTCAGCGAGACGCCGGAATACGCGCGCTCGACCAGCTTCGCTTCGATGGATGCGCCGGGGCCGTTCGAGCGCACGGCGAGCGAAGCCTACTTTTACGTCACGCCGCCCGACGCGCAGTGGGACGCGCGCCGCAGGGAAGAGCATCTCAGTTTTTATAACCGCTCGTCGCTGCCGGTGATCTCGATGCACGAGGTCTATCCGGGCCACTACTATCAATACCTCGCGCTCAAATCGCAGCCGTCGCGCGTGCGCACGGTGCTGGCAAGCGCGAGCTTCGTCGAAGGCTGGGCGCACTATTGCGAGCAGATGATGCTCGACGAAGGATTCGGAGGCAACAATCCCAAGCTCCGTCTGGCGCAGCTCAATCTGGCGCTGCTCAGGCTCTGCCGCTATCTGGTCGGCCTGCGGATGCACACGGCCGGGATGAGCTTTGAGCAGGGCGTGGACTTTTTCATGCGCGAGGGTTATCAGGAGCGCGTCAACGCCGAGCGCGAGGCGCGGCGCGGGACGCTCGACCCGACCTATCTCGTCTACACGCTCGGCAAGATGGAGATTCTCAAGCTGCGCGAAGAGTGGAGGACGCGGCTCGGCTCCTCTTTCCGGCTCGGCGAGTTTCATGATCGTCTGCTGAGCTTCGGGATGCCGCCGATCAAGATCGTCCGGCTGGCGATGCTCGGCCAGGAGAGCGGGAGCGACACGGCACACGATTCCGGTGAGGAGGACGCACGCGCAGTGGATTTCTCAGTTCTGGCGACGGGCACGGGGAGCAGTTACGAAGGCACGCGCAGGCTGGAGTTGATCTCCAGTCAGGCGGACTGGCAGCGCGTGTGGCGCATGGTCGGCAGCGACCGCCCGATGCCCGCCGTCAACTTCGACACGAGCGCCGTCATCGTCGTCTATCAGGGACAGCAGCGCACAGGCGGTTACAGCATCGCTGTCAGCGAGATTCGCCGCGTCGGGACGAGCCTCATCGTCAAGACCGCTGAGCGCACGCCGCAGCCCGGCGAGATCACGACCGACGCGCTGACTTCGCCCTTCGTCGCCGTCTCTGTCCCGCGCCCGCCCGGCGGCCTCCTCGTGAAGTTTGAAGACGATGTTATAAAACCAGCACAAAATCGTAACGTAAATCAGCGAAATACAAGACAACGCAGGCGTTACAGGCGAGGTTAGCACGGGCTTCAAGCATTTCGCGGCGAACCTTCCTGAAAAGCCTGCTCATCTAAAGTTAAGTCCGGCGAGAACCGTGAACGCCTCGCCGGCAAAAGCTGATTGACGCACACTCTCCCTTGCGCGCCGTGATGTTTGGCGAGCGATTGAAATAATTAAGGGAGATTCGCCAACTGAAGAATAAGAGCGATGCTTCCCTCGTATCGGAGAGCGGAGGCGTCGCTTTTTTCATTGCATTAGATTTAAGGAGGACAGGGAGATGTTAAGAAACAGTTATCGCGGAGCACGCGGGTTGACGGTGTGGCTGATGGCTCTGGCTATCTTCACGATGCCGCTGGCCGCCTTTGGGCAGACGCAGATCGTGGCTCCGAAAAATAAGTACAAGCCGAGCGACGACGTGCAGGCCGGGCGGCAGGCCGCGCAGCAGGTCGAGCAGCAGATGCCGCTCCTCAACGACTCGTCGATTGACCGCTATGTCGAAGATGTCGGGCGGAGGCTCGTGAATGCGATCCCGTCCGAGTTTCAGCATCCTGAGTTCCGCTACACATTCAGAGTCGTCAACGCGAGCGACATCAATGCATTCGCTCTGCCGGGTGGCCCGATGTACGTCAATCGCGGCATGATCGAGGCGGCGCGCAACGAGGGCGAGATGGCGGGCGTGATGGCGCACGAGATCAGCCACGTCGCCCTGCGTCACGCGACGGCGCAGGCGACCGAAACGCAGAAGGCGCAGATCGGCTCTGTGCTCGGACAGATCGCGGGCGCGATCATCGGCGGCGGCGTCGGGCAGGTCATCGGCGGCGCGAGCCAGGTCGGCTTCGGCGCGTGGGCTCTCAAGTACAGCCGTAAATATGAGTCGCAGGCAGACCTGCTCGGAGCGCAGATCATGGCGCGCGCCGGATACGACCCGCGCGATCTGGCGAACATGTTTCGCACCATCGAGCAGCAGGGCGGCAGCGGCGGCCCCGAATGGCTGAGCAGCCACCCGAACCCGGGCAATCGTTATCAGGCCATCATGCGCGAAGCGCAGCTGCTGCGCGTGAACGGAGGCGGGAACTACAACACGCGCGAGTTTCAGAGCGTCCAGTCGCGCCTGCGCGGCATGGGTCGCGCGCCTTCGATGCAGGAGATCGCGCAGAGCGGTCAACGCTATCCGAACGGCGGCACGACGAGCGACAACGGCGACTATCAGGGCGGCGGCTACTCGAACGGCAACGTCGAATATCCTTCGCGCAGCTATCGCACCTACACGGGCGGCAATCTCTTCCGCGTCTCCGTGCCCGGCAACTGGCGCGAGCTTTCCGGCGGCGGCAACTCCGTCTCGTTTGCTCCCGAAGGCGCGTACGGCAATCAGGGCATCACGCACGGCATCATGATCGGCGTCGAGCAGGCCACGAGCCGCAACCTGCAACAGGCGACCAACGATTACGTGAACGGGCTCTTGCAGAACAACCAGTACCTGCGGCAGCAGAGCAGCTTCCGTCGCGGCACAATCGCCGGACGCGATGCGCTCTCGATCCAGCTCGCGGGACGTTCGAGCATCACCGGCCGTAACGAGATCGTGACCGTCTACACGACGCAGCTGCGTGACGGCACGCTCTTCTCGTTCATCACCGTCTCGCCGCAGAGCGATGCGGGAACTTACAACAACGCCTTCAGCAGCATCCTGCGGAGTTTGCAGCTCAACGGGTAACAGGCAATTTCACGCCAAGGCGCGAAGGAAAGACGAAAGCACGCAAGCGGCATGCAAGCCCTTGCGTGCTTCTGTTTTATCTTCGTTCCTTTGCGCGAACCTTTTTTATTTCAATTCAGAAGAAAGCTGATCGTGACGCTGGCTTCAACCTTGATGGTGCCGGGCGCGAAGGTGGTCGAGATGCTGTCGGAACTCGCGCGGTCCCGGTTGGAATTACTGCT
>JAFBAJ010000105.1 GCA_019247865.1 Acidobacteriota bacterium | reverse complement strand
AGAAGAGACAGCCCGCGTCCGTCAGAGTCCATTCGGGACAGTTGCCAGAGAGCAGCGCGACGCGGTCGCCGCGCTTGAGGCCGAGCGCGTGCAGGCCGAGCGCGAGACGGCGCACGCGCCCCAGCATCTCTGCCGAAGGAATCGAATGCCACGCGCCGTCACGTTTGTAATTGAGCGCGTCCGGCTTCTGATGTTTCCGCACGCTGTGCTCGAACATCTCGACGAGCGTGGTCGGCTCGTCCGCCGCGAGCGGCACACGCGCGGGCTGAGCTTCCTCGATGACGTGGGGGGCCTCAATCGGACGCTGCATTAAGCGCTCACTCCGTTCAGAAAAATGTCGAGCACCTGATCGGCCAGCGGGGCGAGCTTATAACGACGCCGCGACAGAATCCAGTTCGTCGCCATCTCGTCGAGCGCGCCGAAGAGGATCTTCGAAACCACTTTGGCGTTGAGCCCCGCGCGAAAGACGCCCGCGCGCTGTCCCTCTTCAATCGTCGCGCGAATGAGGGCCAGGTAGGCCGCAAAGCCGGCGGCCGAGAACTCCTCCATGAACTTGGTCGAGCCGCGCAGCTCGACCTGAAAGACGACCGCCAGATCGCGGTCTGCGCCGAGCCGTTCGAGATGGCGATACGCGATGCGGCGCAGCTTCTCGCGCGGGTCTGCGACCTCCTGCAACTCTTCGCGCGTCTCCTTCACCGCCTCGTCCACCGTGCGGTCGAAGATCGAATGCAGGATCTCTTCCTTGCTCTTGAAATAGAGATAAACAGTGCCGTCCGCCACGCCCGCCGCGCTCGCGATGTCCGCCACCTTCGAGTTGAAATAACCGTTGCGCGCGAAGACCTGCGTCGCCGCGCGCAGGATCGCCTCGCGCTTGTCGGCGACCGGCGGACGGACCGAAGAAAGAGAGCGTGCTGAACGCATCCAGTATGATTCGGAAAATTTCTGTACGAGGATTGCTGCTGAATGAATCACCATTCAGCAGATGCGCCTAGACTAACCTCAAAACGAAAAAATCTCAAACCTGAAATTTCAAACTCGGATTAATGAGCCGCCTTCCGCTCCTCTTCGTCCTCCCCGCCCTCCGTCAGTTTGAGGCTGCCGCCTTCGACCTCAATCGGCAGCACGCCCGAGCGGAGGCGCAGTTCCTGCTGCGGGAACGGAATCTCGATCTTGGCCTCTTTGAAGAGACGCCAGATGCGATAGTTGATCTCGCTCTTAATCAGCGTATGGCGGCGCGGGTTGGCCGTCCAGACGATGAGCCGAAAGTCGAGCGAGAAATCTCCGAACTGGAGGAACTGAACGGTCGGCGCGGGATCGTCGATGAGGTACTTGATTCCCTCCGCCGCGCGCAACAAAGTGCGCGTGACCAGCTCGACATCCGAATCGTAGGCGACGCCGATCGGGATCGAGATGCCGGTGCGGCGGTCGCCGTATGACCAGTTGACGACCGTCTGGTTGACGAGCTTGGAGTTGGGGACGATGACCGCGAGGCGGTCGTTGGTCACAACGCTCGTCGTGCGCAGGTTGATGCTCTGCACGCGCCCCTGCAACTCGCCCCTGGCGTCGCTCGCCACGGTGATGAAATCGTTGATCCGCACGGGCCGCTCGAAGAGCAGGATAAAGCCCGAAGCGATGTCGCCCGCGATGTACTGCAGGCCGAAGCCGATGCCGACCGAGAGCGCCGTGAAGAGCACGGCCAGCGTCGTCAGGTCAGCGTTGAACGTGAGCTTGAACGCGAGCAGCACGCCGATGGTGATGATGAAATAATGGATCAGGCGGAGCAGCGTGTACTGCAACCCCGGATCGAGATTCTTCCGGCGCTCAAGTCTCCGCCGCAGGAGCGAGCAGGCCGAGCGCGAGATGATGAAAGCCACCAGCATCGTCAAAGCGCCGAGCGTGAGGCTCGTCGCAGAGATACTGAAATTGCCGATCGTGAACGGATGATTGAGCCATGACCAGACGCGCTTGAACGCCCCCAGCCCGTCCTCCTGCCAGAACGTGAACAATAAAGATAAATCGAATCTTACAAATGCCAGCATAACTTTTAAAAACTTTCCCCCTTGTACATATCTGATGCCGCAAACACGAAAGCCGTCACACACGCCGGGGGCCTGTGCACGGCTTTGTTAGAAAATCACAACAAAATCTTGGCGGAGGGTGAGGGACTCGAACCCCCAAGCCCTTTCGGGCGCTGGTTTTCAAGACCAGTGCAATAGCCATTCTGCCAACCCTCCGTAATTACATAAAATCCTCCAACAAGGTTACTGCAAATTCAAATTATTCATCCTTCCAGAAAACCTTGTGCCCTTTCACACCAAGAATATTCTGGACGTAATGAAGCGCATTACAAATGCGGCACAATACATTGTAATCATTCAACTCTACTCTGCCACTAACAATATCTCGATAAAGCTGGCGATTAGACCTTGATTTTGCAGCCCGCCGACCACCGCCGTTGATGTGGTTGATTTCCAGGAGAGGAAACTCGTCACATCCGCAATTGGCGCATCTCTTTCCTCCAAGTTGCTCCATCGCCCTCTCCCGCACTTGGCGATGTTGCTCTCTCCACTTACGCCTTTCCTCTTCCGGGTCATAGTCAGCACTCTCCCTGAGGCGTGCGCGATAGGCAATCATATAGCCCCTCATATATTCGCGGTGCTTACGACTGCCTTTTTCGGTTGCTCGATAACGATTGTGCTTCTCTGCCACGCTATTATTATAACGAATAGCTGTTGCAACAGATTATGCAACCCTTACTTATTTCGAATCAATATACCGCACGCACACGCCCGCGCTCAACCCAGCGACTTTATTGATCGTAGTTATTCCAAGCGTGCAGGGCATAGTAGACGGGCGCGTGGTCGGCGAGAAAGCCGGGGACGAGGAGTTTGAAGCCGGAGAGGGCGTGGCCGAGAAAGCGTAGGCGGTGGAGGAAGGGTTGGACGCTCTGCAAGGCGTTGGTGTCGGAGAGAATCTGGGACTCGTCGTCGATGTGATGGAGGTGTCCGGCGTTGTCTATGAATTTCAGTGTGCCGATGTGCGTGTACAAAATTCTGGGCGGGACTCTGGCGATGAGGTCGCTGTTGTTGACGATGCGAAAGGTGCGCGCGGCGAGGTTCTTGTGGGCGAAGCGGCTCTTGAAATTGCTGTCTCCGACGCGCGGCGAGCCGTAGGTGTAGAGCCCCTGCACGACGGCTGCGGTCTCACGGTTCAGCCGCTCGGCGGCGAGCGTGGCGAGGGCTGCGCCGAGGCTGTGTCCCGTCAGCCAGAGCCTGCGTTCACCATTCAGCAGCTCGCCGAGATGCGCTCTTAAAGGTTCCCAGACGAAGGAGAGTCCTTCGAGAAATCCCTGATGGACGAGGCCGCCCGCTCCGTCCGGGACGGGAATGAAGTGCACGTCGGTCGAGATGTCTATCACTTTCGCCCAGAAGTCATCGAGCTGCGTGCCGCGGAAGGCGACGATGATCGCCGCCTCGTCATGCATGACGAAGCACTGCGTCCCGCCCGCCTCAAAAAAGCGCGCCGCGTAACCAGCCGCACTGAGCCCGGCAGCATCGAACGCGGCGTCGATCAATCCGGCGTCGCCGTAAGCCAGCAGCGAAGCCTCGGCGAGCCACCACGCGTTGACGAGTTCAAAGCCTTCGGCCTCGCTCCGAAAAATGTTCGCGCCCTGTGCGTCGAAGTATCTGAACTTTCGGTTCGGCACTGAAAGCTCGTCGAGCGTGCTCGGTGGGAGAGTTTTTTTCATAGTGACTCGCAATCATTTATGGCTTAGAGGTCGCATCGTTGAAGGCCGCCGCGATTGCCGGGCCGATGACGTAGATACGGAAAATATCATTTCTGATGTGCGAGTCGCCAGCAAATTGTTTTTGAAACTCATCGAGCTTCACGCTCCGCCGCACCTCTTCGAGCTTCTCGCCGCGCGCGACGGCGGCCGAGACCTGCTCTTTCACAGAAGCGAAGAGACGCGCCATGAGCTTGAGGTACGAGTCGTCGCGCAGCACCTGTCCGTGGCCCGGAATGATGACGTTGGGTTTGAGCGCGATCAGTTTTTCCAGCGCCAGTCCCCACTCGCCCGGATGCGACTGCGGCGTGCCGACGTAAGGCACGGGCCAGATGACCAGGTCGCCCGTGATGACGATGCCCTCCTGCGGCAGGCGGACGACGATGTCGCCGCTCGTGTGGCCGCGCCCGAGCGACAGGATCTCGATCACGCGGTCGCCGCGATAGAGCGTCAGATGGTCTTCGAGCGTGATGGTCGGCAGCACGACCTGCGCCGTCGGGTTCTCGCGCATGTAACGCTCTGCGATCCGGATGTCGCTCGCGTAAGTCCGGCGCTCCTCCTCGTCCATCTGCGCGCCGGAAAAATTCCTGTTCTCTTCCAGACTCTTTTTGAGCGCGGCGATGAAGCCTGGATAGCCATCTGCGGCCATCGCCTGCTGGCGATTCCTGAGGCCGGTGGTGGGCAGGTACTCGCGCGTCTGCGCGTGTGCGATGAAGTCCGCGCCGGGAAAGGCTGTGCGATAGACTTCGTTGCCCATGATGTGATCGTCGTGCCAGTGCGTGTTGATGACATAGCGCACGGGCTTGCCGGTCAGCTTTCTGAGCGCGGCCAGCTCTTCTCTGGCAGTGCCGGGCGTGAGCGTCGTGTCGACGACGATGACATCATCACGGTTGATGATAAAGACGCTGTTGGCGTTGACGGTCAGCCCCGGCGGCTCCGTGCGGATGCAGGCGTAGACGCCTTCGGCGACTTTGACCAGCTCGAATTTGGGGGTTTGTCCTAAGACCGCGAGCGGCGACGAGAGAAAAAGCACGACGAGGCACAGGCGTGCGAGCAGCATAGATTCACTCCAATTTCCAGCAGAGGCGGTTGGCAGAGCATGGAGTTAGACTCACACTTGACGGTATTAGTTGACTCGGCGCGGCATATCCATTCGGCTGGAAATTATTCAAAGAATTGGTCTTGGATCTTAGGTCTTAGGTCTTTGCCCTCAACCCGAACTTGATTAAAACAGTTCAAGTTGAGTCAGACATCAAAGACCAAAGACCAAAGACCAAAGACCGTTTTTAATCCGGATATTCATCCGACCCCTGCACCCAGATAAAGGATTGGAGGTCGATCATGTCGCGTGGCTTGAGGTCGCGCAGGTCGCGGCGAATCGTTTCGGCGAACTCCAGCAACTTCGCGTAGGTCTCCCAGGAGGGGCGCGAGCGGTACTGAAAGTCGAAGCCGTAGGCTTCGGCTGCCCTGCGTGTGACCATCGGCTTGAGGAAGATATGTGCGGCGGGCTCTGCGATGAAGCCGAAGACGGTGACGAGCGGCCACGTCAGGACGCGCGTCTGCCTGCGCGGCAGTGCTCCGACCGTCTCGCACCAGCGCTCGAACCTGCGCTCCATCTTCCCGGCTCCGTAGAGCAGTTCGTACAATCCTTCGGCGAAGAGACGCGCGCCCTCTTCCGCTTTGACGGCATCACGGAGGGCCATCTTTTCAAATGAGAAGAGGAGATTGGTCCTGGACTCCAGCCGGACGGCGCGTGCGGCGACCTCTGCGAACTCACCGCGACGCAGGAGCGCGCGATGCTCCGTGCGGTCGAGCGTCGCCTGCCAGCCCTCGTGCGCCTCCCACTTGTAGCCGCGCTCCCAGGCGATGTAGGTCTCGTCCGTGAATCCACCGGGAAAGTAATGCAGGAACTTGCGACGACAGCGCGCGGCCGAAGCGTTTGACTTCGTGACCATCTGGTGTGCCTCCCTTGCTCGGACGGAATCAATAAAAAGTATACGCCTGAAACCGCCGCGTCTCAATCATCCTGCCACAGCTTGCCTTTGATGAGCGGCTGTCCCGCGAGCGAAGTGTAAAAGCCGTAGACCGCCAGGGCGACGGTGATGACCAGCGCGAAGACAGTCCCGCCGATATACCACCTCGAAAAATCGGGCGTGATCTGATTATGAAAGCTGAGGAAGAAGGCGATCTGAAAAGAGGCCAGCGCGAGCACGCCGAACCGCGCGATGCAGAGCACGTTGACGGTTGCGACGAGCAGCGGCCCGACCCACAGGATGACCGGCCCGGTGTTCGCAAAGGCGAGACCCATCAGCAGGAAATTCAGCGTCCAGAAGAGAGCGATAGCCAGCCACTTCCTGCGTAAGACCATGGCTCCGAGAACGAGCAGAAAGAGCTCTCCGAGAGCCAGGAAAATGGACTCGACGATCTCGACCCCGAAGTGTGCCAGCATGCCCTTGAGGCCGAGCAGGCTATAGATTCCCGAGCCGGTGTTCGGCGGCGACGAAATCCCGAGCCATCCCGGCAACAAGAACATGAGGTAGATCACACCTGTGTGCGAGAGCCCCAGCAGGACGCCGATCAGCACGTCGCGCCCGACCATCGGGTCGCGCACGTCTCCGGCCAGCAGCCGCGTCCACGAAATGATGAGGTCTGACCAGCGGCGACGCGCGAAAGGCTCCAGGGCGATATAGATCAACCAGATCAGCGCGGCGTAGCTCAGCGAATAGCCCAGCATCCGTATGAAGAGCTGCAACTCGTCGTACAGCACAGGGACGTGATGCGTGATGAGCAGATGCGCGATCAGCGAGATGACGAAGACGAAGAGCGCGAGCTTGAAAGCCCCTTTGGTATCGCTGCGCCCTTGCTTGAGATTGTGGCGAGCTAGGAACAGGCCGCCGACGATGACGCAGGCAAAGATCGCCACGATGATGAGGAAGGCTGCCCGGAGGCTGCCGGTCTCCGTGCTCTCTTCCTGCCGGACGGGCTTGTCCCAGGGAGCAATGATGCTGAAATAGACGGGCTTGCCGCGATAGGCTGCGGCTTCGATGCGGACGGGGATGTCCGGGTGATCGACGTGGCTGCCTTCCCAGGCTTTGCGCTCGTCCGCGAAGACGGGCGGCGTCCACGCGGGTTCCCGCTCCTGATAGTTCCGCGGGTCGAGCCCGGCCGCTGCAAAGAGCGCGGGCCAGTCTGTCTGCGCGGCAGGCGCGGGCACAGGCGTCTCGACCTGCGGCGGCACCGCCTGAAATTCCATCAGCCGCCCGCGCGTGTCCAGGATCAGACGGCTCATGCCGGAGCTGATATCCGGCGGATCGTCCGGCAGCACGACGATATCCGCGACCGGGACCAGATAACGCTGGCTGCTGCGATACCAGAAATAGAAGACCTTTGGCTGTCCCGTCCGCAGCCGTTCCCAGAGCTGCATCGAAGGCGGCTGGCTCGCCCCGTAATTGAGATAGCTGTCGTCCGCCCAGAACCCATAAGACGTATCCGTGGGCGCGTTCGGATAGCCGATCTTTTCCAGCACGGCCCTTGAGCGCTCGGCCAGCACCTCCGGCGATTTTTCGAGCGGCACCCACTCATGCAGCTTGACCTTGCCGGAGTTGAGCACGATGAAAGCCAGTAAGAAGAGGACGCCCGCGAGGCAGGCCGCGGCGACAGGCGGCTTGAGCGCGCCACGCTTCGGCGCGGCGGCGACCATCTCGGGGCTTGGCGTTTCGCCCGCCGCGATGGCCGCTTCCAGCGGATTGCCGCCCGGCAAAGACATCGCCACCTGTAAGGAACTGGTCGGACGATTGCGCACCTCCCTTTCGAGACAGCGAAAGATGGCCTGCTCGACCAGCGGGTCGATGTCTTTGACGAACTCCGAAGGATTGGTCGGCGTGTCTGTGCGGTGCTTGCGAATCAGCTCGGGAATGCTGCTCGCTTCAAAAGCCTGCTTGCCCGTGAAGAGCTCATAGAGCACGAGCCCCAGCGAGTAGATGTCGCTCTGCGGCGTCAGCTCCTGCCCGGTGATCTGTTCGGGCGACATGTAGGCGGGCGTGCCCGCGATGCCGCCCTTCTCTTTCAACTCGCTTTCGAGCCCGGCGATGCCGAAGTCCGTGATCCGCGCTCTGCCACGCCCGTCGATGATGACGTTCGCGGGTTTGAGATCGCGGTGCAGGATGCCCGCCTGATGCACCGCATGCAGCCCCGCGCAGAGCTGTCTGGAAATCTCTATCGCTTTATCGTGCGGCAGCCGTCCGATGCGGCGCAGGAGCGAGGAGAGGTCATCGCCGTCTATGAACTCCATCGAGAGAAAGTGCATCCCGTCCGTCTCTCCGATGTCGAAGACCCGGCACACGTTCGGATGCGAGACCTGCCGCGCCGTCCGGACTTCGCCGTAAAAGCGTTCGAGCGTGACGGGCTCCCGCGAGAGATTGGAGGGCAGGAACTTGAGCGCCACCGTCTGCCCCAGCTTGAGGTCTTCGGCCTTGTAGACCTCGCCCATCCCGCCCTTGCCGATGATGCCGAGAATCCGATACCGCTCATCCAGCACAGTCCCGGCGATGAACTGACCCTCACGCCGCCCGCCGGACGCCTGCGAAGGCGAACCGTTCGACGGCTTACTACTGGCCCTCGCCCGCGGCTGTGGACGCAAAGTCGGCCCCGCGCCCGTCACCACCGTCCCGCACGCAGGACAACTCAACAGGCCCTCAGTCAAAGCACTTGAGCAGACGGGGCATCTCTCCATCACGACGCTATCTTATAAAGCCTCCGACCGCCGACGGCAACATTTTTGCGGCGACTAATCCTCTGCCTCACCACTCCCCACATGAAACTCATCCTCCGGATCGATCTCCACCTCCGGCATCGCCTCAAACTTCTCCGCCTCAAACGGCGGCATCAACGGCTCCGCCGCCCCCAACTCCCTCAACAACCCCCGTGCCTTCTCCAACCCCCAGTGATAAGCAAACGGCGGCCCGTCACACCACGCCAGTTGATAAGCCCTCCTCGCCGCCTCCACCGCCTTCTCTTGATTCCCCTCATCCCGCTCCACCTGCGCCAACACATTCCACGCATCCGCATGAATCAACGGATACGGCCCCCGCTCCGCCCCCTCCCACACATCATCCAAAAACTCCCTCGCCGCCTTCACCTCTCCCTGCTGTCGCCGCAACTCCGCCAACGCCACAAGGGCTGCGAGCTCTTCTTCAACAAAATTCACCATCCGTGCGCGGGTGAGCGCATGGTGCAGCCGTTCGTCTGCGGTGGCGCAATCATTCAAGCCCAATGCTGCCTCGCCTTGCACTCGCGCCGCACGGATGAAAACACGCTCACTGCCATGAACATGAGCCAATTCCCACGCGCGGTTGGCGAACGATAGCGCGCCCGCAAAATCACCAAACCACAGTGCTCTTTGCGTGAGAAAATAGTTGTCTATGCCTTCTGAATGGTGATTAGATTGCGCCACATCTATTCGCAATGCTCGCAGTAGAGCAGAACCAGATTCATTCGCAACCCCACGCGCCGCCAGCGTCAAGCCAAGCAAGTTCAGACTGCTCCCTTCATGATAACGATTTAGCTGCTCCCGTGTAATGACCAGCGCGCGCCGCGCAGCGGTTTCTGACTCACACAGCCCCCCTAACAACTGTAACGTGCCTCCCAAGTTGCCTAAACTAATACTGAGGTAATCGTCATTCTTCGTCTCCAAATAAATTGTGTTAACGCGGCGAAATAGCGCGGCTGTGCGCCCCGGTTGTCCGCTATATTGATATCCTAGCGCCAGCGCATTGAGTGTGAATGCTTGCTGGCCTTGACTGCTCAAGCGCGGCAACTGCTCTAGCCCGTCAGGAAATAGCAACTCCAGAAGTTCAACCAACCGCTGGCAGTCACTCAGACGGTAGAAGATAGCTTCACCAAATTTGTCGGAAAAAAATCTTCCGGCATCATCATAGCGTCCCAGTCCAACCAGCGTGTTATACAATTCGATGGCAGGCGTGAGGTCTTCAAGGCTATTGACCTCATGCCAATCGTCAATCATCGGCACCGCTTCAAAGTGCGCGTGCAGGCTCGTATAGACGCCGCGCCGGGCGTCGTCGCCCAAGCCGCTCCACACCACGCCGCGTACGAGCGGGTGCAGGTCGTAGCGATTGGCGCGCTTGTCCCAGCCGACCAGCCCTCGATCTTCTAACTCAGTCAGCACATTATCTAATACATGCTCATCGGAGCACGCCTTTCCTTCTCCAATCAATAACGCGGCCAGCGTGTCATAGCTGGCAGGCATTCGGAAGGCGGCGATGGTGCGTAACACTTGGTGCGCCTTGTCGTCCAGCCCACGCAGTGCGTATTCGAGCACGTGCGTTTTCGCATTAACAGATGGCAAACCAATCGGATTGAAATCAGGATGGTCGCGACGCCATTTATTAAAATCGCCGCGAGCCGGGCGATAGCGTGAGACTTCGCTCGCCAGGGACTGAATCAATAACGGATGGTTATCCACACTGTTGAAAAGAGAAA
>JAFBAJ010000099.1 GCA_019247865.1 Acidobacteriota bacterium | reverse complement strand
AAGCCTGCTGACCAAATGAGCGTTCGGGCTCGCTGTTTTGGAGTATGCGTAAGAAAGTCAAAACAACCCCTTTGCAACGTGAAATCCTCCGGGCATTGGCGCAGACAGGCGAATGCAGCTTGCCTGTCTTGCTCGGTCAATTGCGTCTGAAGTTCTCTCAGCTTTCACCGGCTAAGTTGCAAGGGGAGGTAGAGAGGTCACTCGGCATCCTGAAGCGTGCGGGCTGCCTTTATTTAAGTCGTCTGATCGGCGACGAGCGCAAAAATGTTCCGGCTGACGAATGGACTGCTCTTGGTCTGGGCCGCATGTTGTCATGGGATGACGAGCAGGGCGGATGGTTTGTGATCGAAGATCATGTTTCCGATGTGATCGTCCGGCTCACGAATGGCGGGGTCAAGTGGTTGGACTTGATCGCGGCTCAGTCCAACATCACGTGAAGTTGAAAATCAGGTCAACGCCGTTCTGCGCGAATCTCTGCGCGGACTGCAAAGCCTGCTCGTCGCCTTCGTGTTCAAGCGACCACGCGGCGTGGCGCGCGAGGAGGGCGAGGGACAGAGCACGGCCCAGCGTCAGCGCGAAACGGCGCGCGCCCGCTTCAACTTCATCCTGACTATTTTTTATTGCCTGATTGAGCCACGCTGCGGCGTGCTCAATCGCTCTCTCGGCCGCGTGTGCCGCGCGTGACAGCCGCGGCTCTTTGATCTCCTGCACACAGCGCGCGACTTCGGCTTGGATGAGTTCAAGTCCAGCGCCGTCGCGCCCCATCGCGCGCAGGGCGTCGAGCGAGAGGACGTTGGTCGTGCCCTCCCAGATCGAGAGCACCTGGCTGTCGCGCAGGAGCGCGGGCAGTCCTGTGTCCTCCACGTAGCCCGCGCCGCCGAAAGCCTCTAACACTTCGCTCGCCACAGCGACCGCCTGCCGCGCCGTCGTCAGCTTCATCAAAGGCGTCAACAGCCGCAGGAGCTTCGCCTGCTCTTCATTAATCTCGCCAGCCTCTTCAATTCCAACCAGCTCGGCCGTGCGGAAAGCGAAGTGAAAGGCCGCCTCCATCTCCGCCTGCAAGCCGGAGAGCGTGTCCGTGTGCAGCGGCTTTTCTGACAGAGTCGAGCCGAAGGCTGTGCGCCTCTGCGCGTAATCAAACGCGAGCGCGAGGCCGCGACGCATCAGAGCGACCGCGCTGATGCCGTTCCAGAGCCGCGTGATGTTGAGCATCGGCGCGATGTTACGCACGCCGTCGGTCGTCTCTCTGACCAGCGTCGCGGGCGTGCCGTCCAGCGTCAGCTCTGCGGTCGGAACCTTGCGCGTCCCCAGCTTGTCTTTCAGGCGATTGACGTGGATGTTGCGCAGCCGTCCGCGCTCGTCTCTTGTTTCGACGAAGAAGAGCGCGAGTCCCGCGCCGCCCGCGCCGTTCCCCTCCGGGCGCGCGAGCGTCAGAGCCATCTGCGAATTGGTCGCCGAAGTGAACCACTTGCGCCCGTAGAGCCGCCAGACTCCGGCCTCGTCGCGGCGCGCAACCGTCTCGGTCAGGCCGACATCCGAGCCGCCTGTGGACTCCGTCATCCACTGGCCGCTCGTCCAGAACTGCGCCGGGTCGCGGCTCGTCAGATGCGGCAGCGCGCGCTCGATCAGCTCCTCGTTGCCGGACGAGAGCAGCGTGCGCGCCGCGCCGTCTGTCATCGCGAGCGGGCAACTGTAGATGTCCGTCGAAGGCGTGAAGAGATAGGCGAGCGCCGATTGATGCACGCGCGAGTGGCGACCATGCGCGCGCTCGTAAGCCGTCGCGACCACGCCGCGCGACGCCGCGATGCGCTCGGCCACGCGCCACAGCGGCGAAACCTCGATCCGGTCAACGCGCTCGCCCCACGCGTCCCACTGCGTCAGCACGGGCTCGTTCAACCTGTCCGCGAGCTGCATCAAATACAGCCCGCCTCCCGCCAGCTCGCCCATCTCCGACAGCGACGGCTCTATCTCGCTCAGCACCTCCGGCGGCAACACGCGCCGCAGGTAAGAGCGCAGCACGCGATCATCCGCGTACTGATTGCAGAGCTGCGGCGGCGGCTGGTTGAAAGGCTGAGCCATGCGATTTAAAACTGTAGGGGCAGGGCTTGTCCCTGCCCGCTTTGTGATAACGAAACACGGGCAGGGACAAGCCCTGCCCCTACACATTAGCTGATCGCCTGAAGTAGTTTTTCATGAATCCCGCCGAAGCCGCCGTTGGACATCACTGCGACCACGTCTCCGGGTTTGAGCACCGGCGCGAGATGGGCGACGATCTGGTCTGCGTCGGCGAGATTGAAGGCGGGCTTGCCCTGCGCCGCGATCTCCGCGATGAGGCGCTCTGTGTCGAGGACGCTGCCTTTCTCCGTCGCTTTGCTGCTGTCGAAGACGCTGGAGATGACGACGTAATCGGCCGGCGCGAAAGCCTTTGCGTAGTCCTCCTGAAAGACCGCGAGGCGCGAAGACCATGAGCGCGGCTCGAAGACGGCGACCAGACGACGCCCCTGATACTTGTGGCCGAGCGCCCGCAACGTCTCGCGCACGGCCGTCGGGTGATGCGCGAAGTCGTCGATCACCGTCACGCCTCCGGCCTCGCCGCGCACCTCGGCGCGTCGCCGCACGCTCTTGAAGCTGGCGAGCGCATCCTGTATCGCTTCCACCGGCACGCCCCAGGCCTCGGCCGCGATGATGACCGCGAGGCAGTTGCGCACGTTGAACTCTCCGATGAGCGGCGTGCGAAAGCGCGCCCACAACGCGCCCTCGCGGAAGACCGTGAAGTGCGTCAGCTCTCCGAGGTAAGTGATGTCACGCGCCTGCCAGCGCGCGTCCTCGGAAGTCCCGAACGTTTCCAGTTGCGTGTGCAGCTTCTGTCCCAGCTCCCTGACGACGGCGCGGACGTGCTCGCTGTCCCATCCGGCGATGAGCTTGCCGTTGCCGGGCACGAGGTTCATCAAACGTCGAAAGGCCAGCTTGACCGCCGCGAGGTCTGCGTAGATGTCCGCGTGGTCGAACTCGATGTTGTTGACGATGGCGAGCTCCGGCAGGTAGTGCATGAACTTGGGCCCTTTGTCGAAGTAGGCCGTGTCGTACTCGTCGCCCTCGATGATGAAGTGATCGCTCCCGGTCACGCGAAAGCTGCTCCCGAAATTCTGCACGACGCCGCCGACGAGAAAAGTCGGGTCGAGCCCGCCGCGCTCCATCACCCACGCGGCGATGCTGGTGGTCGTCGTCTTGCCGTGCGTCCCGGCGACGACCAGCGAGCGCCGCCCGCGTATGAACTCCTCTTTGACCGTCTCGGCCTGCGAGCGGTAGAGGAGCTTGCGATTCAAGGTCTCTTCGACTTCAGGGTTGCCGCGCGGGATCGCGTTGCCGATGATGACGCAGTCGG
>JAFBAJ010000821.1 GCA_019247865.1 Acidobacteriota bacterium | reverse complement strand
CGCTCGCCAACGCGCGCGACGCGCAGGTCACCGCGCTCGCACAGTACAACGCCGCGCGTCTGAACCTCGCCGCCGCCACCGGGCGAGCCGAAACCTTTCGCTGGTGAGCGTGCGAGGAGAAGTTTTGACAAAGGAGAGCAGGGCAGTGGTTGAAGAGAAGGAAATGTTGGAAGAGTTGGAGCAGACCGGCGTCGAACAGCCGGAGCCGGAAAGCGTCGTCTCGCCTGACTCGCACGAAGAGAGTGTGGAGACAGAGCACGAGACGACAGAGACCAGGAAAAAACCGCTCTACCGGCGACCGGCCTTTCTGGCCGTCGCGGGGCTGGTGCTCATCATCGGACTGGTGCTGGGTTTGCGCTACTGGACGTATGCGCGCGCGCACGAATCAACCGATGACGCTTTTGTGGACGGCACGGTTGTGCAGCTGAGCCCTAAGGTCTCCGGCTATGTGACGAAGGTTTACGTCAGGGACAATCAGGAAGTGAAGGAAGGCGACCTCATCGCGGAGATCGACGCGCGCGATTACGAGGCGCGTCTGGAGCAGGCGCGCGCCGCGCTGGCCGCAGGCGAAGCACGCTTGCGCGAAGCGCGGACGGGCGTCGAGTTGACGCGCGCCACCGCACGCGCCAACGTCCAGCAGGCTTCGGCCACAGTGCAACAGGCTCGTTCCGCCGTCGCCTCGCAAAGCGCCGCCGCCTCAGCCGAGCGCACGCGCATCACGCAGGCCGGAGCGGGCATCGCGACCGCGCAGGCCAACGCCGCGCAGGCTCAGGCGCAGGTCACTGCCGCGGAGGCCGAAGCCGCGCGCGCCAACGCGGACGTCCAAAGGTATCAGGAGCTCTTCTCGAAGGACGAGATTTCGCGGCAGCGCCTGGATCAGGCCACGGCCGTCGCCGCGACCGCCAACGCGCAGGTCACGGCCGCGCGCCAGCGCGTCGCCGCAGCCGAAGCTCAGGTTAACGAAGCGCGCTCTGCGCAGGCGACCGCGTCCGAGACCGCGCGCCGCGCGCAGACACAGATCGGAGGCGCGCAGGCCGGAGTGAACGAAGCTCTGGGTCGGCTCGCGCAGGCCAACACAGCGCCGCAGCAGGTCGCCGTCAGCCAGGCTCAGGCCGAGACGGCCGGAGCTTCCATCGAAGAGCTGCGTGCCGCCGTCAGTCAGGCGGAACTCGAACTCTCTTACACGAAGCTCTACGCGCCGCAGGCGGGCCGCGTCACACGCAAGGCCGTCGAAGAGGGCGCGCTGGTGCAGGTCGGCCAGCCGCTGCTCGCCATCGTTTCGGGCGATGTCTGGGTCACCGCCAACTTTAAGGAGAGCCAGGTCGGCAAGCTCAGGCAGGGGCAGGCGGTCGAGCTCTACGTGGACGCTTATCCGGACAAAGTTTTCAAAGGACACGTCGACAGCATACAGGCCGGGACGGGCTCTGCCTTCAGCCTGATCCCGCCCGAGAACGCGACGGGCAACTACGTCAAGGTCGTGCAGCGCGTCCCCGTCAAGCTCGTCTTCGACGAGCAGCCAGACGAGCAGCACATGCTCGCGCCGGGGATGTCGGTCGAGCCGGAGGTGCGTATCAAATGAGCGAGGCCATCGCGGGACGGCGCGCTGGCGAGATTCCAGCGCGCCGGAACGCTCGTCCGGTTGAGCCGGCAGCCGCGCAGGCCGCCGCGACTCAGGCGTGGACGCCCAGTTTCAATCCGTGGCTCATCGCGTCCGCAGTGATGCTCGCGACCTTCATGGAAGTGCTCGACACTTCCATCGCCAACGTCTCTCTGCGCCACATCGCGGGCACGCTCTCCGCCTCCACCGAGGAGGCGACGTGGGTGCTCACGAGCTATCTGGTCGCCAACGCGATCATCCTGCCGATCACGGGTTGGCTCAGCAGCTACTTCGGGCGCAAGCGCCTGCTCATCACCTGTATCGTCATCTTCACGACGGCCTCTGCGCTCTGCGGCGCGGCCACCAGTCTGACGATGCTCATCGCGGCGCGCGTGCTGCAGGGCATCGGCGGCGGAGTCCTCCAGCCGACCGCGCAGGCCGTGATGATGGAGAGCTTCCCTTTCGAGAAGCGCGGGCAGGCGATGGCCGTCTACGCGATGGGCATCATCGTCGCGCCGATCATCGGCCCCACGCTCGGCGGCTGGATCACGGACAACTACAGCTGGCGATGGATCTTCTACATCAACGTCCCGGTCGGACTGATCTCTCTCTACCTGACCAATCGCATCGTCGAAGATCCGCCTTACATGAAGACCGAGCAGGAAAAAACGCTGCGCAACCCGATCGACTACACGGGGCTCGGTCTGATCGCCGTGGGCATCGGTTGCCTCCAGTACGTTCTTGACAAAGGGCAGGAAGAGGACTGGTTCTCTTCGAAAAAGATCATCGTTCTGCTGGCCATGGCGGTCATCCTGCTGACCTGGTT
>JAFBAJ010000810.1 GCA_019247865.1 Acidobacteriota bacterium | reverse complement strand
GTCCGGCGGTCGGATGCGCGCGCCCGGTCTCGTCCGCCGCGTCTGGAGCATCCACCGCGCGCACGCCCATCAGCGGGAGATGCACCGTGAAGATCGACCCGCGCCCTTCGCCCGCACTGTCCACAGTGATCGAGCCGCCGTGACTCTCGACCAGATGGCGCGCGATGGACAAGCCCAGCCCGAGGCCGCTCTGCGTGCGCGTCAGGCCCGCGTCCGCCTGTCGAAAGCGGTCGAAGACGTGCGGCAGAAATTCCGGCGAGATGCCCTGCCCCGTGTCGCTGACGATGATCTCGACGTGCGAGTTGACGCGTTCGAGCCGCACCTCGACGCGCCCGCCCTTAGGCGTGAACTTGATGGCGTTCGAGAGCAGGTTCCAGATGACCTGTTGCAGGCGTTCGGCGTCGCCGGAGACGGGGCCGGCGCGCGGGTCGAGAATGCTGTGCAGCCGTATCTGTTTGGCGTCCGCCGCCGGGCGCACTGCGTCGAGCGCGTTGGGGATGACGGTCGTCAGATCCACCGGATGCACGTCGAGGCGGAGCTTGCCGGTGATGATGCGCGAGACATCGAGCAGGTCTTCGACGAGCTGCGCCTGCGACTGCGCGTTGCGCTCGATGGATTCCAGCGCGCGCTCTTCCGTCGCCTGATCCAGAAAGCCCGCGCGGATCATGCTCGACCAGCCGAGGATCGAAGTGAGCGGCGTCCGCAGCTCGTGCGAGACGGTCGCCAGGAATTCGTCCTTGAGCCGGTTCGCCTGCTCGGCCTCTGCGCGCGCCTGCTGCTCCGTCTGAAAAGCCTCTTCGGCCTTGAGCGAGGCCGCGCGCGCGTTCGCCAGCAGCCGTGCACGCACGCGCATCCCGCGACTGACCTGAAAGTAGAAGACGAGCAGCATCGCCACGGCCAGAAAGCTGGTGAAGACCATCGTCACCATCGCCTGCCGCATGCTCTGCTGCGATTCCTCTATCTGCTGCGCGCGCAGCTCCGCCTCCGAGCTCTTCATCGCAGAGATGGTCTGTCGTATCTCATCCATCGAGTGCTTGCCGGAGTTGTTGAGCACGAGCTGCTGCGCGGCGTCGAAGCCCTTTTGACGACGCAGCTCGATGCTCTGGTTCAGCTCCTCCAGCTTGGTTTTGATGTGCGGCTCAAGCAGCGAGAGCATCCGTTGCTGGTTGGGATTGTCGCGGGTCAGCTCGCGTAAGCTCCTGAGGCGCGTGTCGAGGCCGACGACGGCCGTCCGGTAAGGCTCCAGATAATCTTCCAGACCCGTGAGCAGGTAGCCGCGCTGTCCCGTCTCCGCGTCCTGTAAGGTCGAGAACAGAGCATCCAGCTCCGTCAGCACATCGTGCGTGTGCTGCACCTGCTGTTCGTCGACGCTGATCGTGTGCAGCGCACGATAAGACAGGAGCGTGTTGGCAAGGAGCACAATCAGGACGAGACCGAACCAGACGAGGAGTTTTTTGCCCATAAGTTCACCTCGGATTTTATCTCAAGCCCCGCTTGAAAGTCATGCTGTCCGTGCTTTCGTCTCGCCTTTGCGCCTTTGCGTGAACCTCTTTTTTCGTGTTTACTAATACCGATGGGTAAGCACGGAAAGGTACAGACGGCGCTGGAATATGCTGCTGCGCGGACGCTGTTGACGGGGCTCTCGCTCGCGCCGCGCGCCGTGGCGGTCGCGGCCGGGCGTGGCCTGGGGCGCATCGCGTACACCTTCGGCGGCAGGCTGCGGCGCGCGGGCACGCGCAATCTCGAAATGGCTTTTCCGGACCTGAGCGCGACAGAGCGCGAGCGACTCCTGCGCGGCTGCTTCGCCAATCTCGGCCGGCTCCTCGGCGAGTTCAGCCACTTCGAGAAGGCTTCGCCCGAAAGCCTCGCGCGCCTCGTCGAGTGCGAAGGGCTGGAACATCTGGAAGCGGCGGAGGCGCGCGGGAAGGGGACCATCCTCTTCACCGGACATCTGGGCGCGTGGGAGTTGACGAGCCTCGCGCTCTCGGCCTTTGGGCATCGCGTCGATTTTCTCGCGCGGCGGATAGACAATCCGCTCATCGAAGAGCTGGTCGAGCGCACGCGCACGCGCTTCGGCAATCGCTCGATAGACAAGCGCGCGGCCGCGCGGCCGATGCTGCGCACGCTCTCTTCGGGCGGCACGCTCGGCATCCTCGTCGACCTCAACACGCAGCCGCACGAAGGCGTCTTCGTGGACTTCTTCGGCATCCCGGCTTCGACCACTTCGAGCCTCGCCACGCTCGCCCTGAGAACGGACGCGGCCGTGCTTCCCGTCTTCGCGCCGTGGGATGAAGAGCGCGGGCGCTTTCTCCTGCACATCGAACCGCCCGTCGACATCACGCGCAGCGACGACCCGGAAGAGGACGTGCGCGCCCTGACCGCGCGCATCACGCAGGTCATCGAAAAGTACGTGCGGCGCTATCCGGAACAGTGGCTCTGGATACACAAGCGCTGGAACACGCGCCCGCACGGCGAAGCAGACCTCTACGCCGCGCGCACAAAAATTGTAGGGGCAGGACTGGTCCCTGCCCGGATCGCTCGTCAGGATGATCGGTAAGTCCGCGCATGCACGCGGCACAATCAACTTCCTCTTCTTATCCGCTGCCACACTTTCTTGTCATCTTCTTTACACTCCAAGCATTCACTGCCAGTAGGCTGCAAAGCTGAGCCCCCGAAATTCCTTTCTCTCCCCGGCCACAGACAAGGAGGATTATGGAAAGCAAGGCCAGGATTTTTGGGCACGGGATGCATCCGATCCTGATCGTGTTCCCGCTCGGACTGCTGGCGACGGCGGTCGTCTTCGATCTCATCTATCTGATCTGGGGCAATCCGCAGATGGCTGTGGTGGCTTACTGGATGATGGCGGCGGGGCTGGTGGGCGGCCTCGTGGCCGCGCTGCCGGGCTGGGTCGACTGGTTCGCGATTCCGCAGGGGACGCGCGCCAAGTCGGTCGGATTGCTGCACGGAGCAGGCAACGTCGTGGTGCTGCTCCTCTTCGCCGCGAGCTGGTATCTGCGGCGCGACGCTCCGGAGCGGCCGGAGCTGATCGAGCACGTGTTGTCGTTCGCGGGCGCGGGGCTCGCGATGCTCACGGGCTGGCTCGGCGGAGAGCTGGTCGAGCGGCTCGGCGTCAGCGTTCATCCGGGCGCGCATCTCGATGCGCCCAATTCACTTTCGGGCAGACCGGCGAGCGAGAAGGCTTCCGGCGCGGGACGGGCTTAAAAGAAGCAGAGGAGACTCTTACATGAATGTGCGACTCAAGCGATTGAATGAACAGGTCATCGTCATCACCGGCGCGTCGAGCGGCATCGGCCTCGTGACGGCGCGGATGGCTGCGCAGAGGGGCGCGCGGCTCGTCCTCGCCGCGCGCAACGAAGAGGCCCTGCGCGAGCTGGTGGACGAGATCAAGGCCGGCGGCGGCGAAGCGACTTTTGTCGACGCGGACGTGACGCAGGAGGAAGAGATCGAGCGCATCGCGCGCGCAGCCGTTGAGCGCTTCGGCGGCTTCGATACGTGGGTCAACAACGCCGGCGTCTCGATCTACGGGCGCGTGCTCGACGTTTCCGTGGACGATCATCGCCAGCTCTTCGAGACCAACTACTGGGGCCTCGTGCACGGCTCGCGCGTCGCGTGCGAACATCTCAGGCAGCGCGGCGGCGCGCTCATCAACATCGGCAGCGTCCTCTCGGATCGCGCCATTCCTTTGCAGGGCACGTACTGCGCGTCGAAGCACGCGGTCAAAGGCTACACCGACGCGCTCCGGATGGAGCTCGAAGAAGAAGGCGCGCCCATCTCCGTCACGCTCATCAAGCCGAGCGCGATTGATACGCCGTACCGCGAGCACGCGAAGAATTATCTCGCGGTCGAGCCGCAGAATCCGCCGCCCGTCTACGCGCCCGAAACGGTCGCCGAAGCCATCCTGCATTGCGCGGAGCATCCGGAACGTGATGTCTACGTCGGCGGCGGCGGCCGCGCGCTCTCTTCGATGGGCGAGCACGCGCCGCGCCTGACCGACAAGGTGATGGAGCGGACGATGTTCGACCTGCAACAGACGGACAAACCCGCCTCGGCTTCGCGCAGAGAAGGACTCTACTTTCCGTCCGGTGAACTCGAAGAGCGCGGCGGCTATTCGGGCCACGTCGCCGAAAGCAGCCTCTACACGAAAGCGAGCCTGCATCCGCTCCTCACGGGCGCGCTCCTCTTCGGCTCCGGCCTCGCCCTCGCAACCCTCCTGCGCGGAAACGGCAACGGGCACAAAAAATAAACACATTTTTTTCTTTGCGCCTTTGCGCCTTTGCGGGAGAATAAGTTTCCCGCAAAGGCGCAAAGGCGCAAAGAGGAGAAAATCTTGTGCCCGTGAGTCCTGACATCAAGCCTCTGATCGCAGCTCTCAAAAAATCTTTCGCCGAACTGTACCTGCCGTTGGAGCTGAGCATTCGTTCGGTCTGGCGCGGGGCGGAGCCGCCGCCGGACGCGCGGCTGGTCTTTGAGAACCAGCTCATCTCCATCGCGCGGCGCTTCGTGGACGTGCGCGCCTGCTCGCTCGAAGAGAAGGAGCGATACTACGAGGCGATCTGTCAGTGGTTCGACTTCAAGTATGAAAGAGGAGCTTTCCCGCTGCCCACGCAGCAGAACTTTGACGAGCGTATCTCGCACAGGCTCGAACGCACGCCCGCGCTCGTCTCATATCTTGAAGAGTACGACCGCCGCTTCGGCTTCAACTACGCAGACCGCGCGCGCCACGCGCTCTTTCAGTTCGCCAATCTCGTCATCAAATCCGACGGCACGGTGACGAAGGCTGAGGCCGCCGCCCTCCTGAAGTTCAAACAGACGCTCTACCCGCGCGGAGGCGAGCCGCCGGAGGCAGAGGGAAAAATTTCTGCGACTGAGGAAGAAGAGGCGCATGAAGAGGTTGCTGTCGAAGATGTTGAACCGCCGCGACCGCTCGAAGAGTTGTTGACGGAGCTGGATTCGCTCGTCGGTCTGGAGCGCGTGAAAGCAGACGTGCGGCAGTTGGTCAATTTTCTCAAGGTGCAGGCGATGCGCGAGGAGCAGGGCTTAGCGCCGCTGCCCATCTCGCGCCACCTGGTTTTTTACGGCAATCCTGGAACCGGCAAGACGACCATCGCGCGCCTGCTCGCGCAGATCTATCGCACGCTTAAAATTGCGAGTCGCGGGCATCTGGTCGAGACGGATCGCGCGGGGCTCGTCGCGGGTTACGTCGGGCAGACGGCGCTCAAGGTGAAAGAGGTTGTGCAGCAATCGCTCGGCGGCGTGCTCTTCATAGACGAGGCGTACGCGCTCAATCCCGAAGGGCGCGGCAACGACTTCGGGCAGGAGGCGGTCGAGACCCTGCTCAAGCTGATGGAAGACCACCGGCACGACCTGATCGTCATCGTCGCAGGTTACACGGAGAAGATGGACGACTTCATCGCGTCGAATCCGGGGCTGCGCTCGCGCTTCAATAAATTTTTTCACTTCGAGGATTACGAGCCCGCCGAGCTGGTCAAAATCTTCAGAGGCTTTGCCGCCAAAGCCTCCTTCAAGCTGACGGCGGAAGCGGAAGAGAAGCTGACGGAGATGTTCAAGCTGCTCACGCTCGCGCGCGACGAATCCTTCGGCAACGCGCGCACCGCGCGCAACCTCTTCGAGATGTCCATCAGCAAACAGGCCAACCGCATCGTCACCCTGCCGAACGTGACGCCCGAAATCCTCTCGACCATAGAGGGCGCGGACATCCCGACCGCAGAGGATTTAAGCTCCAGCGGGATCAGTCTGCCCGCCTGAAGATTTCGCTTCTGGCTCGATAATGCTGTAGAATTCCGCGCACCTGCCGCTCTATCGTTATCTCTTCAAGAGGATGTTGTGATGAAAAAGAATCTGGTTCTGCTGCTGACGGTGGCACTGCTGCTATCAACTTTTGCCTGGCCGACCGGCGCGCAGACAGCTCGCAAGGAGCAGGAGTCGCCTAAGGAGACGGAGAATAAGGCCGCCCTTCCTCGGGACCGGGATCAGGATGAGGAGGAGGGCGAAGACCCTGACCTGCCTTCGATTCCGGGCGTGACCGTCGACAAGCAGGCGTTCCTGCTCAAGCGCGAAGAGCAGATCGATTTTCTGCGCGGCCTTCCGTATCCACGGCCGGACGCGCGCATCCGCGCCATCTACGCCATGAAGCGACAGGAGATGGCGCTGGAGCAGAGCCGCGCCGAAGCGACGACGGCTGCGACGTGGCGGCCCATCGGCCCCGCGCCGATCCCGAACGGACAGACGCAGGGCACGACCTCTGCCGTCAGCGGGCGCGTCAGCGCCATCGCAATTCATCCGACCAACCCGAACATCGTTTACGTCGGCACGGCGCAGGGCGGCCTCTATCGCACGCTCGACGGCGGCACGACCTGGACGCCGCTCATGGACGGCGCTCTCTCTCTGGTCATCGGCGCAATCGCCATCGCGCCCTCAGACCCGACCATCGTCTACGTCGGCACGGGCGAGTCGACGCTTTCGGGACTCAGCTTTTTTGGCGTCGGCATCTATCGCATCACGACCGCCGACACGACGCCCGTCGTCGCCGGGCCAATCGGCCTCGACGGCCTCGGCAACGATGTCTTTCTCGGCCGCGCGATCAGCGAGATTCAGGTGCATCCGACCAATCCGAACATCATTTTCGCTTCGACCACTTCGGGCATCGCCGGCATCAGCGGGAGCCAGCCGAACGTGGCTGCGCCGCGCGGCCTCTATCGCTCGACCGACGCGCTCTCCGGCTCTCCGACCTTCACGAAGCTGACGGTGGCGACGGCCGCGGGCGGTGATCGCTCGATCACGGACATAGTGATGGAGCCGGGCAATCCGAACCGTCTGATTGCAGCCGTGTACGGCCTGGCCGGAACAGGAGACGGCGGGATTTATCTGACGACGAACGCGCTCGATGCCGCGCCGACCTTCACGCAGACGCTGATGACTGGAACCGCCGCAGACTTCGTGCGCTCGGAATTAGCGATCAATAAAGTCGGAGGAGTGGTGACGGTGCTGGCGGCGACAGGAACGAGCAACGGGCAGCTGCTGAAGTCTGTTGACGGCGGCGCGACGTGGCCGACCACCCTGACGGCGGTCAATGGTTTCTGCACCACGCAATGCTTCTACGATATCGCGGTCTCGATGGACCCGACCAACGCCAATGTGATCTATCTGGGCGGCGCGGCGGGCAATAACATTCTGAAAAAATCTACGAACGGCGGCACGAGCTTCACCATCACGAACACAGGGCTGCACGCGGACTCGCACGCCGTCGAGGTCGCGCCGTCCGATCCGAATATCGTCTACTTCGGTTGTGACGGCGGCATCTGGAAATCCACGAACGCGGGCGTGAACTACACGAGCCTCAACAACTCGACCTTCAGCGCGACGCAGTTCGTGAGCATCGCGCTGCATCCGGTCGACCGCTACTTCACCATCGGCGGGACGCAGGACAACGGGACGGAGTTTCTGCGGCCGGACAACACGTGGGTGCGCGCGGTCGCAGGTGACGGCGGGCGGACTGTGATCGACCAGAACGCGACCAACAACGTCAACGTGACGATGTATCACACCTTCTTCAACCAGCCGAACAATCAGATCGGCTTTAATCGCATCACTACGGTCAACCCGACCGGCACAACCCAGAACGGGTCGTTTCTCGGTTGCACGGGCACGTCTTCTAACAACGGCATCGGCTGCTCGGATCAGGTGCTCTTTTACGCGCCGATGGTGCGCGGGCCGGGCACGCCGAACACGCTCTACTTCGGCACGGATCGCCTGTATCGCTCAGTCAATCAGGGCACGACGATGACGGTCGCCAGCCAGACCTTCGGCGCGCGTGTGAGCGCCATCGGCATCTCGCCGCAGAACGACAACGTGCGCCTCGTCGGTTTGACGAACGGGCAGGTCTTCACGACGAACGGCGGCTCGTCGACTCTGACCGAGATTACGGGGCCGATTCCGGCGGGCAAGTATGTCGCGCGCGCGGTCTTTGATCCGAACAATGTGGATGTGGCTTATGTGACTCTGTCGGGCTTCGGCATCGCGGACGGCGAGCACATCTGGAAGACGACCAATCTTTCGACCGCGTCTCCGAGCTGGACTCGCGCGGGCTTCGGCATTCCGGACGTGCCGGTCAGCGCGTTCGTGATCGACCCGGACAACCCGAGCACGCTCTATGCTGGCACGGACATCGGCGTCTATCGTTCGCGTGACGGAGGGCAGACGTGGACGCCCTTCAGCAACGGCTTGCCGCGCATCGCGATCTTCGACATGGAGATTCACAAAGTGCATCGCTTCCTGCGCATCGCCACGCACGGGCGCGGCATGTACGAGCTGGATCTGCGCACGGCTAATTCAGCAGCGGTCGCGGATTTCGACGGCGACGGCAAGTCGGACGTGTCTGTCTTCCGTCCCTCGAACGGCGGCTGGTATATCCTGCGCAGCACGGACAACGGCTTCGTCGCGCAGGCGTTCGGGCAGAACGGAGACAAGATCACGCCCGGCGACTTTGACGGCGACGGGAAAACAGACCTCGCAGTCTTTCGTCCGAGCGATAACAACTGGTACTTAATGAAGAGCTCGAACGGAGCTTTCAGCGCGACGCAGTTCGGGCAGAGCGCGGACGTGCCGGTCGCCTCAGATTATGACGGCGACGGCAAGACCGACATCGCAGTCTTTCGTCCGGGCGACAGCACCTGGTACATACAGCAAAGCACTGCTGGCTTCAGAGCGCAGCCGTGGGGCATGGCCGGTGATAATCCTGCGCCGGGAGATTACGACGGCGACGGCAAGACGGACTTCGCCGTCTTCCGTCCTTCGAACGGCACCTGGTATATCCTGCAAAGCTCGACGGGCGCTGTGCGCGCAGAGGCTTTCGGGATGCAGGACGACAAGACGGTCGCGGGCGATTATGACGGCGACGGCAAGACAGACCTCGCGGTCTTTCGCGCGTCCAACCGGACGTGGTACCTGCAGCAGAGCACTGCGGGCTTTAGCGCCGCGCCGTTCGGTCTCTCGACAGACGTGCCTGCACCCGGCGACTTCGATGGCGACGGCAAGACCGACCTCGCAGTCTTTCGTCCCACGGACGGCACCTGGTACATACAGCAGAGCGCGAACGGCTTCCGCGCAAACCAGTTCGGCATGAACGGCGACGTGCCAGTGCCTGCTGGCTACGTGCCATAAAAGAAGTTTCACGCAAAGCGCCAAGACGCAAAGAAAGCAAGCATGTCTTTCTTTGCGTCTTTGCGCCTTTGCGTGAAATTTTTTCTTCGTGTGATCCCCTTCTTCCAAATTTTTTCGCGTTAGCGTATGGGAACGAAATTAGGCAAGAAGGAGAGCGCATAAAATGTTTTCATGCCATCATTCAAAGGCTTTCAGGCCGAGCTTGTCGCGTATCTTAATGACCATTCTGGCCGGAGCTTTACTCCTGGCCGGAGCAATCGCGGCGCTGGCGGTCGGCAATCTGGATCGCACCTTCGGCTCGAACGGCAAGACCGTGACGCCCATCGGGACGAGCGCGGACAGAGGTCACGCGGTGGCTTTGCAGCCGGACGGCAAGGCCATCGTCGCGGGCGCGAGTGTTGCCTCCGGCAACTTTTTTCATACCTCGCTGACGCGCTACAACGCGAACGGAACGCTCGACGAAACGTTCGGGACGGGCGGCAAGGTTATCATCAACATCAGCACGCAGAATGATGTGGCTTACGACGTGGCTTTGCAGTCGGACGGCAAGATTCTGGTCGCGGGCTACACGACCGTGAATAACCAAACGGACTTCGTCGTCACGCGCCTGAACGCAGACGGCACGGTGGATACGACGTTCGGGACGAACGGCTCAGCCATCACGTCTGTGTCTGCAACGAGCGATGTCGCGTCGGGCGTGACCATCCAGACTATCAACGGCGAAGAGCGGATCGTGGTCGGCGGTACTACGGGCAGCGGCGCGGCTGACTTCGCAGTCCTGCGCTATACGCCTGCGGGCGTGCTCGACGCGACGTTCGGCACGAACGGTATCACTGTCACTTCGCTCGGCAGCTCGACCGACCTGGCGGACGACGTGGGGATTGACCCCGTCTCGAACAAGATCGTGCAGGTCGGCTACAGCCGCTTCGATGCGGGCGGCGGCTCTTTCAATGACGACATCGCGGTCGTGCGCTACAACACGAACGGCACGCTCGACACGACCTTCGGCACGACCGGCATCGTCAAGACGAACATCAGCGCGAGTGACGCAGCCCGCGCGGTCGCCTTCCAGGTCTTCAACGGACAATCAAAGATCATCGCCGGCGGCTTCAGCTATCGCGCGAGCCATCCGGATTTCACGCTCGTCCGCTACAACGAGAACGGCGCGGTGGACACGACCTTCGGCACGAACGGCAGAGTGCAGACGGCCTTCGGCACAGATGAAGAGCAGATCCATGACCTCGCGGTGATGAGCGACAACAAGATCGTCGCCGCAGGCTTCGCGCGCATGGGCGCGACCGGAGCCAACTCGGACTTCGCGCTCGCGCGCTACCTGCCGAACGGCGCGCTCGATACCAGCTTCGGCAGTTGCGGCAAGATCGTGACCGCGCTGGCGACCGGCAACGGCTCAGACCTTTTGTACGGCGTGGCCGTGCAGCCCGACGGCAAAGTCATCGCGGGCGGCCACACGCAGGTCGGCTCCGTCGCCAATGACGACATAGCGGTGCTGCGCTACCTGCCGAACGGCAGCTCTGCTTCGCCTTCGAGCGTGGATTTCGACGGCGACGGTAAAACGGACATCGCCGTCTTCCGTCCCTCGAACGGCGTCTGGTATCAGAACTGCTCCTGCGCGGGCGGCAAGTCGACGGCGTTCGGCACGGCCGGAGACAAGCTCGTCCCGGCGGACTATGACGGCGACGGCCGAGCAGACGTGGCGGTCTTTCGCGGCGGCATCTGGTACGTCAGCAGCAGCGCGAGCGGCAACGTCACAGCGCAGCAGTTCGGAGTCGCAGACGACATTCCGGTGACGGGCGATTTCGATAATGACGGGAAAGCAGACCTCGCCGTCTTTCGTCCGGCGAACGGTTACTGGTACGCGCTCAACAGCTCGAACGGCGAGTTGCAGGCGGTGCAGCTCGGAGCAGAGGGCGACGTACCCGCAGCGGCTGATTACAACGGCGACGGCCGGACCGAGTTCGCTGTGTTTCGTCCCTCGAACGGCACGTGGTACACCTCGCCCGACGCGGCGATCAATTACGGCGCGGTGCAGTTCGGGCAGAGCGGCGACGTGCCGGTGCAGGGCGATTACGACGGCGACGGCAAAGCAGACCTCGCGGTCTATCGTCCGGCGGACGGCACCTGGTACTTGTTGCAGTCGTCTTTGGGCCTCCGCACAGTGCAGTTCGGCAGCTCGACCGACACAGCGGTCGCGGGCGACTACGACGGCGACGGACGCCACGACCCGGCTGTCTACCGCAACGGCACCTGGTACATACAGCAGAGCACCAGCGGCTTCCGCGCGGTCCAGTACGGAACCGCGAGCGACGTGCCGGTGAAGTAAAGACAAGTTAGCCACAGAGAGCACAGAGAGCACAGAGAAAAGTTTTATTCTCTGTGCTCTCTGTGCTCTCTGTGCTTTCTGTGCTCTCTGTGCTTTCTGTGCTTTCTGTGCTCTCTGTGGCTTCGACCATAGCTCCGTTAGGAGCGAGATGTTTATAGCTTCGACCATAGCTCCGTAGGAGCGAGATGTTTATAGCTTACGTGCGTCACACAAGATTTAAGCTCCGTAGGAGCGGAATGTATCAGCAGAACATTCCGCTCCTACGGAGCTTGGTTCGTGGTGTTATTCGCTGGCTATAAATATCTCGCTCCTCACGGAGCTGAAAACATTCTCCTGCGGAGCTGACAAACTCTTCCTACGGAGCTGACAAACTCTTCCTGCGGAGCTAACAAACTTTTCCTGCGGAGCTGACAAACTTTTCCTGCGGAGCTGAAAACATCCTCCTGCGGAGCTGAAAACATCAGGAGCTATTTTTTTCGGGCGTTGGAAAATTGATGTTGCGCAGCAGTTCTGTGAAGCGCGGGTCTGAGCGTAAGGGGTCGAGTTGCGGGTCAACGCCGAGCCAGACGAGGCGCGCGTCGCGTATCTCCCAGGCGCGTTCGAGCTCTTGAAAGGCGCGCTCTTTGTCGTTCAGATTGCAGTAGACCAGCGAGAGCAGATACGGCGAGACGTAACGCGTCTCGGACATCTCCCGAATCTCATCGAGCAGCCGTTGAACCTGCTCTGTGTGTCCCGCCGCCGCGTGCGCAGAGGCGAGCCAGACCAGCGTGTAAGGACTGCGGCCGATGAGCGCGACGGCGCTCTCGCCCGCCGCGACGGCCTCTGCAAACTGCCCCGTCTGCCAGAGCACGAGGCACAAGATGATGTAGCCGAGTCCGTACTGCGGCTCGTTCGCGACGAGCCTGCGCGTCGAGGCGAGGGCTTCGTCATAACGGCGCGCGTGATAGTAAGTCCAGTTCAGCGTGTGCTGGATGATCGGCGTCAGCGGGTCGATCTCATACGCGCGCCGGACTTCGGCCAGCGCCTCGTCGAAACGTCCGAGCATGCCGAGAAAATAGCAGTACCACGAACGGCCCATCGCGTAGTTCGGATTGAGCATCACCGCGCGCCTGAGATGTCCTTCCGCCGTCTTCCAGTCGAAGTCGTGGAGCATCGTCGCAATGCCGAGCGCGGAGTATGCTTCGGGCAGCTCGTCGTCCAGCGCGACCGCTTTGAGCGCGGCTTCTTTGGCCGCCGCAGAGGTCTCTGAGAAGGGGAGGATGGCGTAGACGCCGAGGAAGGTGTAGTAATCCGCGATGCCCGTGTAAGGCAGCGCGTAGTCCGGATCAAGCGCGACCGCGCGATTGTAAGAGAGCAGCGCCTTGGCAAAGCCTTCGACCGTGAAAGTGTTCCAGTAGTAACGGCCGCGCAGGTAAGCTTCAAAAGCTTCCGGGTTGTCCGTCCCGCGCTTCTTGAGCCTGGAGCGTTCTTCCTGCGTGAGCTGCGAGATCAAGGCCCGCGCGAGCTGTTCCGAGATAGCGTCTTCGAGGCTCAGGACATCCGTGAACTGTTCGTCGAACTGGTGCGCCCAGATGCTCGCGCCGCTCTGCACGTTGAGGAGCTGAAGCGAGATGCGTATGCGCTCGCCGACGTGCTTGATGCGTCCGTCGAGGACGAAGTTCACGCCCAGCTCGCGCCCGGCGTTGAGAGCGCCCGTGCCTTCGTCGCCGTAACGCAGGATGGCGCTCGTCGGCCGCACGCTCAGGCTGCGCACGTTCGAGAGGCGCGTGATGAGAGCGTCGGCCAGCCCCACGCTGAGGTAATTGTCGTCTGTGTTTTCGCCGCGCGCGGATTGAATGAGCTTGAACGGCAGGACGGCGATGGACTTCTCTGTGCTCTGTCCGACACGCGCGATGACCGGACGCGCGGCTCGCTCAAGCCCGATGCGGCGGATGTAATCTTCGTAACGCGGGTCGGAACGCAGCGTGTCCAACTGCGGGTCCACCACCAGCCACACGACCCATGTGTCGTTGATGGAGAGCGCCTCTTCCAGGTAGAGCATCGCCTCCTCGCGCTCGCCCAGATGACAATGGATGAGCGCCAGAAAGTAGGGCGAGACGTACTGCCGCGTCGCCATCTCGTGCAGGCGCGACAGCACTTCGCGCGCTTCTGCGTTTCGTCCGGCGGCGGCATAAGCTCCGCCGAGGCCCGCGAGGTACATCGGATTGCCGCTCCCGAACTCGACCGCCTTCTCGGCCTCCGCGACCGCTTCCGCGTACTGCCCGGCGACGATCAGCGCCCAGCTATACGTGATTCGGCCCCACGCGAATCGCGGCTCGGATTCGATGATCCGGCGATGCACTGCAATCGCCTCTTCAAAGCGGCGCGAGTGATAGTGGCACCACGCGAGCGACTGCTTCACGAGCGGCGTCACCGGGTCCAGTTCGAGGGCGCGCTCCATCTCCGCCAGAGATTCGTCAAGGCGCGCTTCCTGCAGGAGCCGGAAGCCGTACCAGTTGTGCGCGGTGGCGCTGTTCGGATTGAGCTTGAGTGCGAGCTGGTGATGCTCTTCGGCCGCTGCCCAGTCGAGGTCGTGCGAGACGAGCGCGAAGGCGAGCGTGGCCTGCGCTTCGGCCAGCTCCGGGTCCAGCTCGACGGCACGCTGCGCCGCCTGCTTCGCCAGCAGAGAGCTTTCGGCGAAGGGCATGATGCAGTAGATGCCGAGGAAGATGTAGTAGTCCGCGATGCCCGTGTAAGCCTGCGCGTAGTTCGGGTCGAGCTCGATGGCGCGCTCGTAACTCTGGATGGCTTTGGCAAAGCCCTCTTCGGTCAGGCTGTGCCAGTGATAACGGCCGCGCAGGTAGGCTTCATACGCCTGCGGGTCGTTGGTGCCGCGCTTCGCAAGCCGCTCCTGCTCTTCGCCCGTGAGCTGCGGGATGAGTGCTCCGGCGATCTGCGCCGAGAGGATGTCTTCCAGTTGCAGCACGTCGGTCAGCTTCTCGTCGAAGCGCGCAGACCAGCGCGTCGCGCCGTCGCTCGCGCTGAAGAGCTGCGCCGAGACGCGCAGCGTGGAACCGACGCGGCGGATATTTCCATCCACGATGTAATCCACATCCAGCTCGCCGCCCGCGCTCAGCGGATCGCCCTGCTCAGCGTATTGCAGGACGCTGCTCGTCGGACGGACGATCAGGCGCTGGACGTTGCTGATGCGCGTGATGAGCGCGTCCGCGAGGCCGACGCCGAGATATTCGTCGCCCGTGTCGCCGCCTGTTTTCGGCCCGATCATCTTGAAGGGCAGGACGGCCAGAGACTTCTGCCCGGTGCGCGGCTCGCTCGTGATTCTTCTGGTGGCGGCGGCGAACTTTCGGCCGCTCGCGGCCTCGCCGGTCGTCGGTTTCGGAAGACGACTCTGCGGCGCGGGGTTGTTCGTCCGGCGCAGCAATTCCTGAAAGCGCGGGTCTGCGCGCAAAGGGTCGAACTGCGGGTCAACGCCGAGCCAGATGATGCGCGCGTCGTGAATCTCCATCGCGCGTTCGAGCTCTGTCAGCGCGTCCTGATACTGCTTGAGGTGCACATAAACGGTCGCCAGCAGGTTCGGCGAGACGTAGCGCTCAGGCGACATCGCCTGCATCTCTTCGAGCAATTGGAGCGCCTGCTCGCGCTGCCCCGCGGCGGCATAAGCCGAAGCGAGACGCGTCAGCGTGTACGGATTTCTGCCCAGCCGCTCGACGGCCTTGTGTCCGGCCTCGATGGCCTCTTCGTATCTGCCCGTGTGCGTCAGCGCGATGCAGAGAAAGACGTACGA
>JAFBAJ010000412.1 GCA_019247865.1 Acidobacteriota bacterium | reverse complement strand
TTCAGGGCGAACCAGGAATCATCGACCAGAGCTCCGTGGCGCTCGATCAAAGCGAGCCACGCGAACATCAATTCATCTTCGGTCGCGGCGGTCGTCTCCTGCTCAAAGAAGATCGCGCCAGACGCCCACTGCGGCACGAGCGCGTAGCTGCGGCGCAGAAACTTGAGAGCCTCGCTATCGAAATATTCGAGGGCTCGCGCGTCCATCCCGCGCGGCTCGCGGCGTTCTCTCGTGGCAAGAGAGAGAGAGCGCGCCTCTCGCACGAACGCCAGCAGGCTCTCTTCGCTCTTGAAAAAGAGCACGCCGCTGAGGACGTTTTCGGGCTGCGGCAGCAGCTTCGTTTCGACTTCGGTGATGACGCCAAGCGTGCCTTCGCTGCCGATGAAGAGATCGAGCGCATCCATTTCCGGCTCCACGAAATAACCGGAAGCATGTTTGCGCGTCTGCGGCATGTGATAGGAAGGAAGCTGCGCCTCGATGCTCCTGCGGGACGCGAGCGGGATCGAAAGCAAGCCGGACGCGTCCGCTCGAACCTCGCCGCGCCGCAGGTCAAGCACCTCGCCCGTCGCCAGCACGACACGCAAACGCTCTATGTAGCTGCGCGTCGCGCCGTACTTGAAACTGCGCGCGCCCGAAGCGTTGGTCGCCACCGTTCCGCCCAGATAACAGCTCCATTCGGTCGGGTCGGGCGGATAGAGCAGCCCTTGCACGGCGACCGCGCTCTGAAAATCGGCGAGACGGACGCCAGCCTCTGCGACGGCGCGACCGCCCCGCTCCTCCTTCACAATCTCTTTAATGCGATTGAGCCTGTCGGTCGCCACGACGATGCCGCCCAAAGGCACACGCCCGCCGACGATTCCTGTGCCCGCGCCCGCGACCGTGACCGGCATGCTCTCGCGCGTCGCTGCCTCCAACACGCGCGCGACCTCTTCCGTGCTTTCCGGGAAGACGACCCGCGAAGCGTGCCCGCCCGGCATGTTGCTCGCGTCGGCGAGAAAGGATTGAATCTCGTCCGGCTCGGATTTGATTAGCATCAGCTCCCGCTTCTGACAACCTAAGCGTTGAACAGCGGTGATATTTGCGCGAAAAATGCTTTGCGTTCCTCAAAGCCGTTCAAGCCGCCGTTGATCTTGATCGTGATCGTGCGGATATCGTTGTGGTCTGCGGCATTGTTCAAATTGCCGTCGCTCCACTCCTGGAGGGCTGGTTTCAGAGCATGTTCAGGAAGAGTGACCAGATCAGGATTGCCTTCGAAATCGAGCCCGCACGCCTCGCCCATGCGGCGATGTGCGTCTCGTCCGGTGGTCTGCAGGATGCCGTTCCCACGATAACGGAAACCGTCGCCCGGCTCAGTATTGCCGAGCTCGGGAAACTTCCGTGGATTGCCGAGGCCATACACTCTTTCGGCGAGCGCTCGCGGATTGTGAGCCAGTCCGGGAGCCTCTTCCGGCGTGACCCTTGCCGAATGCTTACCGACGCCGAATATTTGCAGCATGCGCGGAACGCTGTAGCTCATGTTCTCCCGCAAGACCGTAAAACTTCCGGTCTCCTGCATCGCCTGTGCAAGAAGATGGGCCATGCGAAGCGCCGTGATAATACCGTGCTGCTCGAACAGCGCGCTGCCCTCGCGGATCGCCTGAAGATAATTGGGGTGTGCGTGGGGCGCAACATGGCTGAGGACTGAGAGCGTTTTCGTGACCAAATCTGAGGTCGAGAGATCAGGGACCATCAAGGTCTTGTTACTAAAACCTTCAAGCTCCTCGCCTTCGACCGTCGTACTAATCCGCCACCAGTTTGGTTTGTCCGTCTCGCCCAGCTTTGTGACCAGGTGTCCCTGAGGAAGTAATACCTTCTGCGTCGCCTCGCTCACGATCGGTTCCGTTCTGAGCCACATGCCGGCTGCGTTGCTGACTCGAAACTGTTGCTGTGCCATAAAGGGTGCTCCTTATTAGTTGTGATTCCTACAATGTTTATGCGGATTCGAGTCATAACATTTCGTGAAGCACAGGTGACCGGAAAAATCGCAGGCTCTTATGTCATTTGCAGCTCGCGCTCGCGCAAATATTTGACGCGGTCGCGCAGTTCGGCCGCGCGCTCGAACTCCAGATTTTTGGCGGCGACGCGCATCTCCGCTTCGAGGCGCGCGATGGTCTCATCGATCTTGTCTTTGGTGTACTCGTCGAACTCGTCCAGGTTGAGCGGAACTTTGAAATAGTCCGCTTCATAGGCTGTGACGAGCGTGGCTTCGACGGGCTTGACGATGGTCTGAGGCGTGATGCCGTGCTCTTCATTGTAAGCCTGCTGGATGGCGCGGCGGCGCTCGGTCTCGTCAATCGCGCGCCGCATCGAGTCCGTGATCTTATCTGCGTAGAGGATCGCCTTCCCGCTCGCGTTGCGCGCCGCACGGCCGATGGTCTGGATCAGAGAGCGGTCTGAGCGCAGAAAGCCCTCTTTGTCCGCGTCCAGAATCGCCACGAGCGAGACTTCCGGCAAGTCCAGCCCCTCGCGCAGGAGGTTGATGCCGACGAGCACGTCGAACTCGCCGCGCCGCAGGTCGCGCAGAATCTTGATGCGTTCGAGCGTCTCGATGTCGGAATGCAGATAGCGCACGCGCACTCCGACCTCCGCGAAATACTCCGTCAGATCCTCCGACATCTTCTTGGTCAGCGTCGTCACCAGCACGCGCTCGTTGGCCTCTGCGCGCTGGCGGCACTCTTCCAGCAGGTCGTCGATCTGTCCCTTGACGGGCCGCACTTCGACTTCCGGGTCGGTCAATCCGGTCGGGCGAATAATCTGCTCGACGACTTCGCCGCCGGCCTTCGTCAGCTCATACGGGCCGGGGGTGGCCGAGACGTAAATCGTCTGACCGATGCGCGCCTCGAACTCTTCAAAGTTGAGCGGGCGATTGTCCATCGCCGACGGCAGGCGAAAGCCATACTCGACGAGCGTGCGCTTGCGCGATTGGTCCCCCTTGAACATCCCGCCGATCTGCGGGACGGTCTGATGCGATTCGTCGATCACGATGATGGTGTCGCGCGGCAAATAATCGAGCAGGGTCGGCGGCGGCTGGCCCGGCTCTTTGCCCGTCAGGTGACG
>JAFBAJ010000348.1 GCA_019247865.1 Acidobacteriota bacterium | reverse complement strand
GGCAACCGCGCCCTGCAATTCCGAGAGGCGATAGTTGAGCGCGAGAAAGTAGTGATCCGGATTCGCGTCGCCGTAGCCCCACGCCTTGTTGATGAAGAGGAACATCCGGCGCGCGATCGCGTCGTCGTTGGTCGTCACCAGACCGCCCTCGCCCGTCGTCATGTGCTTGCCCTGTTGCAGGCTGAAGCAACCGACCGCGCCGATGGCGCCGACGCGCTGCCCTTCGTGCTCGGCCATGAAGGACTGCGCGCAGTCTTCAATGACCGGAATGTTGCGCGCGTTCGCCAGCTCCATGATCTCGTCCATCTCGCACGGGTTGCCGAAGAGATGCGTGACCATGATGGCGCGCGTCCGCTCGCTCAGGACGGCTTCGATGGAGCGCGCGGTGACGTTGTAAGTCTGCGGGTCAACGTCCGCGAAGACCGGAATCGCGCTCTGATAAAGAATCGGCGCGAGCGCGCCCATGTCCGTGATCGCGGTCGTCACGATCTCGTCGCCGGGGCTCGGGTTGATGGCCGCGACGGCCGTGTGCACGGCGGCCGAGCCGGACGCGCAGGCGTAAGCGTATTTGACGCCGAGCTGGCGTGCGAAACGCTCTTCGAGCGTCTTGACGAAGTTTCCTTTGGTGCTGGTCAGGGTTCCGCTCTCGATGACTTCCGCGAGCAGAGCCAGCTCTTCAGCGCCGAGAGTTCGGCCGGATGCATCCTGATCCGACGGCAAATCCAAAAGCATTTCGGGGTGCAATAATGTTTCTGTCATGTCCTGTATTTTTGGGTCGTGGTTTGATAACCGGATTCAAGCGAAGCTCCGGGCAGGAGTTGCCCTGTGAGCTGCGCGCCGTGTGATGCGCTGCCGCGATGCGTGACGCGCATCGCCAGCAGGCGTGAAAGAAGTCTTAAATGTCCCGCGATGGTGCGGAGGATCTTCATCTTCGACCAGCCGAAAAGGCGCACTTCCAGCGTCGCCGGATATTCGACGATCTTCGCCCCGCTCAAGTCGAGCCGGCCGAGGATCTCCGCCACGCCGAGAAAGCCGCCCTCTTTGACCTCAAGCGGAGCGACCGCGCTCTTGCGGTAGGTGCGAAAACAGCTCGTGTAAGTGTAGAGCTTCTGCCGCAAGACCTGGCGATAGAGAAACGACGAAGCCTTCGAGAGCGAGAGCCGCCACGACGGCACATTGCGCACAGCGCCCTGCGGGTGATAGGGCGAAGCCGTCACCATGTCCACGCCCTCACTGAGCAGCGGAATCATGTTGCGCAGTTCGTGCGGGTCATACGTGCAGTCGCAGTCAATCGAGCAGACGATCTCCGTCTCGGCCGCGCGCAGGCCCGTCAGGATAGCCGCGGCGACGCCCTGATTGCGTTCGTGCTTCAAAAATTTGCAGTTCGGCTGAGCCCCGAACAGGTCGTGGAGCGAAGTCCAGGTCTTGTCCGTGCTCGCGTCGTCCACGAAGATCAGGCGCAGGTCGTAATCCTTTTCGAGCGAGGACCGGACGCTCTTCAGTGTGTTCGAGAGATAGTGCAGCGCCAGCTCTTCGTTGAAGCACGGCACGACGACGCTGACGGGCGTGCGTCCGTCCGAAGCGGGAACAGGCAAAGCTTCCGTTGAAACTTCTATCGGAGCGGGAGCAGCGACATCTGCGACAGCACGGCTTTCATCGAGCGCAGTGTTGAGCCCCAGGTACTCTGCGCCGCCGACGAAGCGGTACTTGCTGAAATATTCCTGTAAGACCCATTCCATCTTGTCGAGCTTGCGGTAGTGGCGCAGGCGCGTGAGCCGCGAGGCGGCGCTGATGCGCGGCTGCTCCGGGTCCAACTCCCAGACGTGGAAGTACATCACGAAAGGCGCGTCGTAAGTTCTGTCCCAGTGATCGACGGCGTGCTTGAGCAGCGTGTGCGGAATCTGCCGGAAATAGTTGCCGCCCGCAATCGGCACCATGTATTTGCCGAGCTTGAAGGTCGAGACGGGAAACTCCCAGACATCTTTGTCGCCGCAATGATGCTGGTGCGCAAAGCGCAGGCGCGCGTCCTGCTGCGTCGAGCGCACGTCTGGCACGAAGCTCGAATCGTAGGCGTAGCCCTCTTCGGCCAGCACGTCGAGCGCCCACAGATCGGAGGTCGCCGAGAGGCG
>JAFBAJ010000333.1 GCA_019247865.1 Acidobacteriota bacterium | reverse complement strand
AAGCCAGAAGTCAGAAGAAAAGCCTCGCCGCCTCTTCCGGCTTCTGGCTCCTGACCTCTTGATTCTCATCGTAACGCTCGCGCCGTGCCCTGTGCGAGAGAGAGTTTGTAGCGGCTGTTGTTGCCGTCCGGGTCGCGCGCTTCTGCTTCGACCTCGCGGGTGTTGCCGCTCGTCGTGATCTGTAGCTGGAATGCGCCGTCGCCTGCTGCGAGCGCCTCGCGCTCCGCGATGCGAATGGTCGTGCCGGGCTGTGCGTGTCCGCGGACGAGATAGATGCTGCCGCCCAGATATTCCACCGCCCAGTCGGAGACGCTGACAGTGCCGCCCTTGTTCGAAGGCGCGACGATGAACTTCTGCGGCTCGCTCCATTCGCTCGTCTGCCCCGAAGCCGCCGTGGCGCGCACGCGCCAGAAATAGATGCCGGGGCGGAGATCCGTCACGTTGAACTCGGTCGTCGCCAACTGGTCGCGCTCCGTGACGCGCCCCGCGTCGACGAAGAAGGGCGAGGTCGCCACCTCGACGCGATAGTGCGAGGGCGAGCCGACGGGCGGTCGCTGCCACTTGAGGCCGACGCTGGTCGAGCCGTTCGCGTCCGCATAAACTTTCGCTAAATCTTTCGGCGCGCTCGGCTGCGGCACGTCGAGCAGCTTTTCGCGTTTGGCGAGCGTGCCGGAGGGGTTGACGGCAACGTACTCGCCGCCCTTGACGGTCGTCTTCTCGCCGCTCTTGGTCGTCGTCTCGATGCTGCCGGAGCCGATGCGTATCTCTTCCGTGTGGTCTGCGTTGTTAACGCCGAAGCTCGCGTCGGTCTGCGCGGCCAGGCGGTTCTGCGTCTGTTTGGTCTCGACCACGTTGATGGTCTTCGAGTTCTGCTCTTCGGTGCGGACGTTGACCTGTCCGCTGTCGACCGCGACGCGCACCTTCGTGCCCTGCCCGTCCTCGCTGTCGGTCTTGGTGTTGTCGCGGATGATGACTGTGCTGTTGGGACTGACACGCAACGTCGAGCCGTCGGCCATGCTGATGCGTGCGCGCCCGTCGGCCTGCGTCTGCACTGTGTCTCCGGGAAAGAGCCTCGTCTCGCTGCTCGCGGCGATGGTCTCGCGCGTGGCCGCGCGGACGACCCTCACGTCGCCTTCAAACGAGATGAAGCGCGCGCCAGAAGAAGTGTCCGTCACCGCCCCGACGTTCTTGAACGGATTGCCGTACTTCCAGACGTAGAGCGCCGCGCCCGCCCCCAGCAGGCACAGGATGAGCAGCGTCACGATAAGATAGATGATGCGCTTCTGAATGACCCACCATTCGACATAGAAGCGCGCGGGTTTAGCAGGATTAGTCGTCATCTTCTGGGATTTTGAGACTGGAACAAGCGCGGGGCTAACAAAGCGACTGGCTGACAGGTTGTTCCATGCTTGACGGGAAGTGAAGCCCGGCTTTTTCAAAGGGCGGCAGGGCTCTTAGGGCCGCCACACCTCAAAGTTAACACAGGCGCGCAGGGCTATTCAAGCATTTGTTAAGGACGGTTCTCTTAGATCTCCCTCGTGTTCGGTTTTCTTTTGGCGGCGAAGAGTTCCGTCGTGTGCTCTGTGACGCTCCGCGCGGGCTCGAAGCGTGCTTCGGCGAGTCGCTTCGTGGCGGGCTGCGCGGGCAGCTCGTCCGGCGGCGTGACCTTGCGTCTGGCTAAGGAGTCCCTGACCGATTCGCGATAGACGACGAGCGCGAGCGCGGTCAACGCGGCGAGGAAGATCGCCAGAAAGATCGCGCCCGATAAGTAGTCTCCCTTGACGATCATGATCTTGTAGACGATGCCTAAGATGATGGCGGCGATGAACGGCGCGATGAAACAGAAGAGCGCGATGCTCAGCCAGCGCTCGATCCGGTGCTGCTTCCGCAGCAGGTGCACGACGCTCCCGGACGAAGTCTCGTCCGCTTCCGTTATTTGAAGCTGCTCGGCGACGACCGGCCAGACCTTCTCCAGATTGAAACCGCAGGCGCGGCAGAACTGCTGCCCCGCCGCAGCCGTGACCGCACAGTTGGGACAATGCATGGCGCTCCTCCTCCTCAATCTTAACACGCCGGAAAAGTCTTGCGCGCACTCGTGCGGCATTATAGTATTCAGCCGCGCTCTGATGTGAGCGAGCACAAACATCTCAGAACATTTTAAGGGGCTGAAGCCAATGCTGGTTGAATGCGTGGCGCGTCCGGAGCTGAAGACGCCGGTCATGTCTTTGATCGCGCGCGTCGCGGGTGAGCACGCGCGCGGCGAATTCTCGATTCCGCTGCTGTTTCTCTTTGAAGCCTTCGGGCTGCCGCTCTCGGAAGGCGCGCGCCGCAAACTTGAGTCGCGCGGCGCGGTCAGCTTTACTCCGCGCGACGGCGCGAGCGGCCGCTTCATCAATCGCAGCGGCGAGCAGGAGATAGAGACCGGGGAGGGCTTGATCCTCGTCATCCCGCAGACGCTCGCGGGCGATTACATCACGACGCAGTCCTCGCTCACGCTCAAGTTCGGCGAGGGCACGGCCCTGCGCGGCTGCAAGCGCGTCTTCGTACGCATCTGCCAGGACGTGATTAAGATCGATGTCGACGAACACAAGCTCTACATAGATTTGCCGGGCGAAAAGTACGACCTCTGTTTCGTCTTTTGACAAAACGGTCTTTGGCCTTTGGGCTTCGGTCCTGGCATGTTCTTCAATCTTGAGCTTTGAGCTTCAGGTTGAGTGCGACATCTAAGACCAAAAACCAAAGACCTAAGTCCATTTCTGAAAGCGATGTCCGAAGAGCGCCGAAATCATGAGCGTGTGCTGTTGCCGCTCGAAGTCCGCTGGGAAGGGCAGTCGGGTCGCCACACCGCGCGCATCAGCGACATCAGCCTGGGCGGCTGTTTCATCGAATCGCTCGGACAGGTCTCGGACGGCGAACGCATACGCTTTCAGATACAGATGCCGACCGGCAACTGGATGCCGCTCTCCGGCCTGGTCGTCTACAGCTATCCCAACATCGGTTTCGGCGTGCGCTTTCGAGAGGTCTCGGAGGCGGAGCGCGACTTGCTCGCGGGCGTCATCGAATATGGCAAGTGACTGGTCGGAGCACGAGACCGGAACGCATCAGGATCACGTCATCGCGCACGTCATCGGCGCGACCGTGCTCGGATATTTCACGGCGGATGAAGCGGCCC
>JAFBAJ010000112.1 GCA_019247865.1 Acidobacteriota bacterium | reverse complement strand
GGTCCCGTCGTCCAGCAGTTTTTCGATGCGCGCGCCAGTCGTCTTGGCAGATTTCGGGCGTGATAATTTAGTCATCGCTGACATAATCCTCGGCCTTTCTACATATTTCTTCGAAGAACTCTTTGCCTTGATTGGGGAGTAATCCGTCTATGATCACGATAGCATCTCCATCACGGAGATAGAAAATGCGCATTGATCTATCACGGATTTCGCACAAGCCGAGGACCGGCGTGCGGTGTTGGTGACCATCCAGCATGTCCCCCCGCTGTCTCAGAAACTCGATCCAGGTCATACACTCGGCCCGTTCTTCTCGTGTCTTGAGCCTTCTGATAAAAGCTTCAAAGGGCTTTGTTCCATCTTCAGACACGTAATATCGGATCTTCAACACAGGGGCCATAAGCATCCTATACTTTTAAGAATATATACGTCAATGCGCTTAACGAATACTTCTGGAAATTGTTACAGGCTCGTGAAGATTAAGATAACCCGTCCATGAGAGAGCGTATGCCGGGTCGGTCGCGAGTTTGGATGCCGACGATGATAAGCTTTCGTGGCAGATATCAAACGACTGCATTGCGAAGGGATGCAATCGTGACTGAAAAAACAGTTGCAGGCTAATCGTAACGACTGGACATGTCAAGGTTCACCGGTAGCGCTGAAGGAGGTAAAGCAACCAGCCTGCATCCGGCTCATGTATTTGCAGCTCAAGCAGGTCGGCGCGGCCAATCTTAGGGCACGCCGTTTGACTGTCTTATCCTGAACACTATGAGGACGAGGCGTTTTCGGACAGTCCGGCGTCTGGACGTGGTTTTTGTGTCCGCAAACCGCCTATTACAAAAAGGAGAGTAGAGCAATGGCAGAGTCAATGCGCTTGGCAGGGGAAGCGGCGGGACTGGTTTCTCCCGCAGAGGAAACAGAGGGTGGGAACAAGGTGCAGAGCGCTGAACAGAGCACTGGCGGCCACCCGGTCAACGTCAGCGAGATGGAGCGCTGGGCCTCCTCCATCGGCGGCGGCGCGCTGGCCGTGTACGGCATCTCGCGCTTGCTGACGAACAGGTCTCTCGGCGGCGCTGTGCTGGCGCTGGTCGGCGGCGCGCTCGTCTATCGCGGCGCGAGCGGGCATTGCGAGATGTACCACGCGCTCGGCATAGACACGGCGGCGGGCTCGGACAATCCGAACGTCTCCGTGCGCGGCGGTCGCGGGTTCAAGGTCGAAAAGAGCGTCACCATCAACAAGTCGCCCGCGGAGCTCTACAGCTTCTGGCGCAACTTCGAGAACCTGCCGCGCTTTATGAATCACCTCGAATCGGTGCAGGTGACGGGCGACAACCGCTCGCACTGGGTCGCCAAAGCGCCTGCGGGCAGCACGGTCGCGTGGGACGCGGAAATCTATAACGAGAAAGAGAACGAGCTCATCGCGTGGCGTTCGCTCGAAGGCGCGGATGTGGACAACGCGGGCAGCGTGCGCTTTGAGAGCGACCCCAACGGGCGCGGCACCATCGTGCGCGTCACGCTCAAGTACGACCCGCCGGGCGGAACTCTCGGCAAGCTCGTCGCCAAGCTCTTCGGCGAAGCTCCCGATCAACAGGTCGAAGAGGACTTGCGCCGCTTCAAACAGTTGATGGAAGCGGGCGAGACGCCGACCACCGAAGGCCAACCTTCCGGGCGCAGCGCGACGGCGGGAAAATAAAATCAGAATACAGGAGCCAGAAGCCGGAAGTCAGAAGCAACGATTGAAACCGTTTTCATTCTGGCTCCTGGCTCCTGACTTCTGACTTCATAAGGGGATTCATGAAAGCACTATGCTGGAACGGTAAGAACGATGTGCGGGTCGAGGATGTGCCGGAGCCTAAGATACTGAACCCGCGCGATGCCATCGTGAAGATCACGACGACGGCCATCTGCGGCTCAGACCTGCATTTGTATGACGGCTACATTCCGACGATGGAGAAGGGCGACATCCTCGGCCACGAGCCGATGGGTGAAGTCGTAGAGGTCGGGAGCGAGGTCACCAATCTCAAACCGGGCGACCGCGTCGTCGTGCCCTTCACCATCTCGTGCGGCAACTGCTTCTTCTGTCAGAAAGAGCTGTGGTCGCTCTGCGACAACTCGAACCCGAAAGCCTCCATCGCGGAGAAGCTGTACGGCTACTCGCCCGCCGGGCTCTTCGGTTACTCGCACATGACGGGCGGCTACGCCGGGGGACAGGCAGAGTACCTGCGCGTGCCGTTCGCGGATGTCGGCCCGCTCAAGATTCCTGAAGAGCTGCCGGACGAAAAGGTCCTGTTCCTGTCGGACATTTTTCCGACGGGCTACATGGCCGCGGAGAACTGCTCGATTGAAGGCGGCGACACGGTGGCCGTCTGGGGCTGCGGCCCGGTCGGACAGTTCGCCATCAAGAGCGCGTGGATGCTCGGCGCGGGACGCGTGATCGCAATCGACGAGGTGCCGGAGCGCCTGCAGATGGCGCGCGATGAAGGCAAAGCGGAGACGCTCGATTTCGATGACGAAGACATCTTCGACAAGCTCAAAGAGATGACGGGCGGGCGCGGGCCTGACCGCTGCATTGACGCCGTCGGCCTCGAAGCACACGGCGCGACGATTGATGCTCTGTATGATCGTGCGAAGGCGGCGCTCTTTATGGCGACGGATCGCCCGCACGCTTTGCGCCAGGCGATCCATGCATGCCGCAAGGGCGGGACGGTCTCCGTGCCCGGAGTCTACGGCGGCTTTCTGGACAAATTCCCGTTCGGCGCGGCCTTCAACAAGGGCCTCACGCTCAAGATGGGACAGACGCACATGCGCCGATACATGCAGCCGCTCCTGGATCGCATCCAGCGCGGCGAGATCGACCCGAGCTTTGTCATCACGCACCGCATGACGCTCGCGGACGCGCCCGCAGGCTACGAAACTTTTAAGCACAAGAAGGACAACTGCATCAAAATTGTGCTCAAACCTTAGAAGCTGTTTGAAGAAGCCGCAGAGCGAGCTCAGGATTAAAAGCCGCATCGCATCGCCATTAAGAGCCGCAGAGCAGCGGAATGGTTATAGCTGCAGAGCGACGGCATGTTTATAGCCGCAGAGCGGCGGAATGGTTAAAAGCCGCAGAGCGGAATGGTTAAAAGCCGCAGAGCGGCATCATTAAAAGCCGCAGAGCGGCGGCATGTTTATAGCCCGCAGCCACCACATCGTTGAGCTCCGTCAGGAGCGGAATATGTCGCTCCTATCGGAGCTCAACTGAGGGAGACACGATGGGCTATAAACATAGAGCTCCTACGGAGCTTCGACCGTAGGCTATAAACATATCGTTCCTGACGGAGCTTCGATCAGCAGCTCCTTCAAACAATTTCCCGGAAGGAGAAAAGAGATGGAAGAGACCAGAGAGCGCGGCGCGGAGCCGCAGAACCAGGAGAGCGAATCTTCGACCCGCAGCCAGTCGCAGACGGGCGATCCGGGGCGCACGCCCGGCACGGCCGAAGGCGACCGCCAGACGGTCGAAGATGATGTCAACAACAAGCTCGGCAACAGCGAGGCCGAGCGAGAGTAAAAACGATGCAGAGCGACACATCTCGGCTGCATCGTGGACTGGAACACCAAAGAGAAGAGCTGGGACTGCCCGTGTCACGGCTCGCGCTTCGACGCCACCGGCCACGTCTTCATGGGGCCGGCCAACGAAGACCTCGCGGACGCGGAAACGTAAGGAGGAGCGATGATGGAGACTCCCAAAAATGAGACGCCTTTGCCCGGCCAGCCCGTCTCGCTCTGGATCGCGACGACGCCGGAGACAAACTATGCGGCGCTGCAACAGGGCTTGACGGTTGACGTTGCGGTTATCGGCGGCGGCATCGCAGGTCTGACCGCGGCGTTGCTCCTTAAACGCGAAGGAGCGCGCGTCGCAGTCATCGAAGCCGGACGCATCGTCAAGAGCGTGACCGGCAACACGACCGCGAAGGTCACTTCCCTGCACAATCTGATCTACGATCATCTGATGAGCGAGTTCGGCCTCGAAGGCGCGCAGGCCTACGCGAGCGCGCAGCAGGCCGCGATCGAAAAGATCGCCGCCCTCGTCGCGGACTACGGCATTGATTGCGACTTCACGCGCACGGACGCTTACACCTACACGGAAACCGAAGAGGAAGTGGAGCGCATCACGCGCGAGGTCGAAGCCGCTGCACGGCTCAATCTTCCGGCCTCGTTTGTCAGGACCACGCCGCTGCCTTTCCCGGTCAAAGCGGCCGTCAGGTTTACCAATCAGGCGCGCTTTCATCCGCGCAAGTACCTGCTCCATCTGGCCGCGCAGCTCGTGGGCGACGGCAGCTATATTTTTGAAGAGACGCGCGCGCTCGATCTCGAAGAGGATGAGG
>JAFBAJ010000008.1 GCA_019247865.1 Acidobacteriota bacterium | reverse complement strand
CGCGCGCCGTTCTCGACGTGGATGTGCGCGCCGTAGACGATCTGGTAACGAGCCACCTCGCGCCCGCGATCATCCATGATGGTCAGCGCGCCGTTGCGATTCATCGCGATGATCTCGCCGCGACGATTCTTGACGGTCTGCAGCTCGACGTACTTGATCGTGCCGTCCATGCGCGCTTCGTGCTTCGAGGACTCTTCGAGGCGCGCCGTGCCGCCGATGTGGAAGGTGCGCATCGTGAGCTGTGTGCCCGGCTCGCCGATGGATTGCGCGGCGATGACGCCGACGGCTTCGCCGATGTCCACCGGACGCCCGGTCGCCAGGTTGCGCCCGTAGCACTTGATGCAGACGCCGCGACGCGATTCGCAGGTCAAGACCGAACGAATGCGAACTCTCTGCACGCCTGAGCGTTGAATCTCGGCCGCGAGGTCTTCGTTGATCTCGTCGCCGATGCCGACGATGACGCGGCCTTCGACCGGGTCGACAACGTCATCGAGCGAAGTGCGCCCGACGATGCGGTCGCGCAAGGATTCGATCTCCTCGCCGCCTTCGACAATCGCCGTCGCGGAAATTCCACGCAGCGTGCCGCAATCCGGCTCGGAGATGATCACGTCCTGCGCCACGTCCACCAGACGGCGAGTCAGGTAGCCGGAGTCAGCCGTCTTGAGGGCCGTATCCGCCAGACCTTTGCGCGCGCCGTGCGTCGAGATGAAGTACTGCAGGACGTTCAGCCCTTCGCGGAAGTTGGCTCTGATAGGCGTCTCGATGATCTCGCCCGAAGGCTTAGCCATCAGGCCGCGCATGCCCGCGAGCTGGCGAATCTGCTGCGCGGAACCGCGCGCGCCGGAATCGGACATGACGAGGATCGGGTTCAACTCTCCCGAGTCCTTCTCACGTTGATCCATCGCCTTGAACATCTCTTTCGCCACCTTGTCGGTCACTTCGGACCAGATGGCGACGACCTTGTTGTAACGCTCGCCGTTCGTGATGACGCCGTCGAGGTACTGCTGCTCGACGTTGATCACGTCCTCGTCGGCCTTCGCCACGAGCGTCTTCTTCGCCTCCGGCGTGACCAGGTCGTCAATGCCGATGGAGATGCCGGCCTTCGTCGCGTAGAGGAAGCCGAGCGTCTTCAGATCGTCGAGCATCTTGACGGTCATCTCGTGGCCGAGACGAATATGAGAATAGTTGACGAGCGACTGCAGGCCCTTCTTCTTCAAGGTGCCGTTGAAGAACGGCAGGCCCTCGGGAATCGAGTCGTTGAAGATGACGCGGCCGACGGTCGTGTTGATGACGCGGCGGACATCTTCCTGCACAGTCGCGCGCAGGATGTCCTGCGTGTCGTGCTCCTGCGTCAGGTCGATCAGGTCGCCTTCGATGCGGAGCTTGATCGGCGTCTGCGTCGTCACTTCCTTCGCATCGAGCGCCAGCAGCACTTCTTCGAGCGAAGCGAAGACGCGCCCCTCGCCCTTCGCGCCCGGCTTGTCGCGCGTCAGGTAGTAGCAGCCCAGCACGATGTCCTGCGAAGGCACTGCGATGGGCTGGCCCGAAGCGGGCGACAGGATGTTGTTCGACGAGAGCATCAGCACCGCCGCTTCGATCTGCGCTTCGGGCGACAAGGGAATGTGGACGGCCATCTGGTCGCCGTCGAAGTCCGCGTTGAAAGCCGTGCAGACGAGCGGGTGAATCTTGATGGCTTTGCCTTCGACCAGCACCGGCTCGAAAGCCTGTATGCCGAGACGGTGGAGCGTCGGAGCGCGATTCAGGAGCACTGGATGCTCGCGAATCACTTCCTCCAGAATGTCCCACACGACCGGCTCCTGCCGCTCGACCATCTCGCGCGCCTGCTTGATGGTCGCGGCGTGCGCCTGCTTCTCAAGCTGGTTGTAGATGAACGGCTTGAAGAGTTCGAGCGCCATCTTCTTAGGCAGGCCGCACTGGTGGAGCTTCAGCTCCGGGCCGACGACGATGACCGAACGTCCGGAGTAGTCCACGCGCTTGCCGAGCAGGTTCTGGCGGAAGCGCCCCTGCTTGCCTTTGAGCGTTCCGCTCAAAGACTTCAAAGGGCGATTGTTGACGCCGCGCAGAACGCGACCGCGACGGCCGTTATCGAAGAGCGCGTCGACGGCCTCCTGCAGCATGCGCTTCTCGTTGCGCACGATGACTTCGGGCGCGCGCAGCTCCATCAGCTTCTTCAAGCGGTTGTTGCGATTGATGACGCGGCGATAGAGATCGTTCAAATCCGAAGTCGCAAAGCGTCCGCCGTCGAGCGGCACGAGCGGCCTGAGCTCAGGCGGAATGACCGGGATCACGTCCAGAATCATCCATTCGGGACGATTGCCGGACTTGAGGAACGAGGTCGCCACCTTGAGCCGCTTGGAATACTTGAGCTTCTTCTGCTGCGAGGTCTCTTCCTTCATGCGCACGCGCAGCTCTTTGGAAAGCTCCTCGACGTTGACGACCGTCAGCAGCTCCTTGATCGCCTCCGCGCCCATCTTCGCCACGAAGAGCCCAGGGAAATCGCGCACCAGCTCGCGGTAACGCTCGTCCGTCAGGAGCTCGCGCTCCTTGATCGGAGCGTCGCCCGGATCGATGACGATGTAGGACTCGAAGTAGAGCACCTTTTCCAGCTCGCGCAGAGGAATGTCGAGCAGGTGGCCGATGCTCGACGGCAGGCCCTTGAAGAACCAGACGTGCGAGCAAGGGCTGGCGAGGTCGATGTGCCCCAATCTCTCACGACGGACTTTGGCCTGTGTGACTTCGACGCCGCACTTGTCGCAGATCACGCCGCGATGCTTCATGCGTTTGTACTTTCCGCAGAGGCATTCCCAGTCGGCGACGGGGCCGAAGATGCGCGCGCAGAAGAGGCCGTCCCGCTCCGGTTTGAACGTGCGATAGTTGATCGTCTCCGGCTTCGTCACCTCGCCGT
>JAFBAJ010000806.1 GCA_019247865.1 Acidobacteriota bacterium | reverse complement strand
CGGCCGCTTTATTGATTCTGACGGTCTGCGCCGTGTCCGGCGTCTCGGCGCAGGAGACAAAGGTCAAGTGGTTTGGACACGCTGCCTTTTCGATCACCACGCCTAAGGGCAAGGTCTTACTGATCGACCCGTGGCTCAGCAATCCTTCGAACCCAGAAGCAAAGGATGGGAAAGACCCTTTAGCAGCCGTCCCGAAAGCCGACTACATACTGCTGACGCACGGACACCGCGACCACGTCGGCGACGCAGTCGAGCTCGCCAAAAGAACCGGAGCCGCACTGATCTGCAATCCTGAACTGGCTGGCAATCTGGTCAAGCTCGCGGACTTTCCACAAAAGCAGGCCGAAACGGACGCCATCATGGGCATCGGCGGCGAGATTCAGATCGCGGACGGCGAAGTCACAGTCGCCATGACGCCCGCCGTGCATTCGAGCAGCGTCTTTAATCCGAAAGCCGGCCCGACCGACGCCGAGCGCGCTTACGGCGGCAATCCGGCAGGCTTCGTCATCATCATCAAAGACGGCCCGACCATCTATCATTCCGGCGACACGGCCTACTTCAAAGACATGGAAACCATCGGCGAGCAATATCAGATTGACCTGGCCCTCCTCAACATCGGCGGCCACTTCGGCATGGAGCCACGCATGGCCGCCCGTGCCGCCCAATCAGTCCGCGCCAAACTCGCAGTCCCCCAGCACTACGCGACCTTCCCCGGCATCACCCAAAACTCAGACGCCTTCGCCGCCGAGCTCAAGCGACTCAAAATCCCCTTCCACGAAATGAAGCCCGGCGAGACCCTCACGTTTCGAGGTAAACAGATGATGCGGAAATAGATCAGGCCAACTCAGGTAGTGGTCCAGCTTGAGAAATCAAAGACAAGAATCTCCCGCAAAGGCGCAAAGACGCAAAGAAAGCGATTGAGGTCTTCCTTTGCGTCTTTGCGCCTTTGCGCGAACCTGTTTTTGAAACTGGAACCAGTACCCGGATTTCTGAGGGGCGGATATTGAAAAGAGCCGCATAGATTATGCGGCTCTTTTGCTTGAAATTAAATGGTGCACCCGGCAAGATTCGAACTTGCGACCCCTTGATTCGTAGTCAAGTACTCTATCCAGCTGAGCTACGGGTGCACTTTCGGTGAAAAGCGAAAAGAAAATATACGGGCGGGCGGGGCGAGTGTCAAGCGGGGGTTGCCCGGTGCTTGAAGAACTAGCGCGCGTAGTAGCCTGGACGCGTGCGTGCGAGCAGCTCCGGGCGTCCGACCTCGACGCGGATGGCGCGCCAGCGGCCGTCGCGTTTGCTCTCGCCGGAGGATTGATAGGCGACGCTGTAGAGCGTGCGGAGGTCTGCCGCGACCTCTGCGTAGAGCCGCCCCATGTCTTCCAGATGATTGATCGCGTTGAGTCGCCCGCCCGTCCGGTCGGCCAGCGTCTGAAGGCGCGTCCGGGCCGCTGTGTAGATGGCGATCTGCTGCGGCGTCGGGTACGGGATGCGTTTCGGATCGCCTGAGGGAAGCGCGAGCGGATAGATCGTGACGCCCATCTTGTCCGCCGCGTTGAGCACGCCGTTGAGCGTCGTGCTCATCTCCGGTTTGATGGAAGCGACGGCGGCCTCGTCCGTCTCGGCCCGGGCGGCGGCGGCGCGGTCTGCGTCCATCATCTGCGTGTCGAGGCCGTCGGTTAAGATGACGATGGCTTTGCGCCGCTTGCCCTCCTGCGAGAGCTTTTCCAGCGCGAAGGCCAGAGCCTGGTAGAGCTGCGTCTTGCCTTTGCCCTGCGCGAGGTCTATGGCGTTGACCATCTTGCGCCGGTCGGTCGTAAAGGGCGTGAGCTGTTCGACCTTATCGCGGAAAGCGATGACCGAGACGCGGTCGTCGGGCGCTAAGGCGTCGAGGAAACGATAGGCCGATTGCTTGAGCGGCTGGCGAAAGCTCTGCGTCGAGCTGGACATGTCGAGCAGGAGGACGAGACTAAAGGGCGCGGTCGAAGGCTCAAAGCTCAGAATCTTTTGCGGCACATCGTCCTCGTACACGACGAAGTCGTTGCGCGAAAGGTTGATAATGCCGCGCCCCTTCTGGTCTACGACGCCGATGTTGAGCTGCACGACGCTGGACTCGACCTTGACCGTTTCGATGTCATCCTGCGCCCGTGCGGAGCCCGCGCACAGACAGACGAGCACGAGCGTGAGAAGCAGTCCGCAGAGATTTCTGATGCTGTTGATGACAGAAGATCGCAAGTAATTCATCGCCGCTAATCAAACGCGTTGGCAAACAAGGGCTGAAGCGAATTCAGTATGCCTGCCAGCCTCAGCTTTTGGCAAGCCACAGGACAAACAGGACGTGACGCTACCCCTTTCGGACGCGCGAAACGAGCGGGAAGTTGCATGGGCAGTGGTCGGTGGTCAGTGGTCAGTGGTCAGAAAAAGCAAAGACAGTTTTTCACTGACCCCTGACCACTGACCACCGACCACTGCCTTATTCTCCGGCTGCGGCGCGGCGTGTGCGTTTGCGGCGGGGCGTGTTGATGGCTGCGGGGGCGTCCGTGCCGGCGATGGCGAGCGGGGCGGTGTGCGATTCGATGGGAACCGGGCGCGGGCGTGTGCGGCGCGCGGCGGCGCGTTCGGCGTCGGCGGCGACGATGCGCTTGGCCTTCTCGATCCGCTTGCGCGGGACGAGCTGAAAGCGCAGTTCCATCTCCTGCGCGACCTTGTAAATGTGCTTGGCCTTCGAGCCGCGCTCGGCGCGACGAATGATCTCATCCAGCTCAAGCAGCTCTGCCTGATCATCTTTTCCGATCCAGATGTATGCGGCTTCTGCCATCTCTCTCTTAACCTCCAGACGAATTAAGGCGCGCATGGCGACGGTCGTCGCGGCTGCGGCCGGCGTAAACCTGCGCTCGGCGGGACGCGCCGGAACTGCTGCGCGGCTGGCGAAATATTCGGCCACGATGCCGTCCACGCTCTCGCGGTTGGCGTCGTAATAGAGCGCGAAATCCTGACAGCGCGTGCGGTAGGGACAGACCACAGAGCAGACCAGTGGGTCTTTAAAGTGCGCGTAACGATTGCAGTAGAGTTTCTGTCCCACAGCGATTCTTCGAGCGTGGTCGGCGCAAGTTTGAGTTTGTAAACCTCTTTTGTGAGAGGCTTTCGGGAGTGCTCAGCACTATAGCACGCCGCGTCTTACGCGTGCAACTCGTTGCCGCGTGCGCAACGCCGGGGGAGATTTGAAATCTCTGATCCGGGCTTCTCGAATTATGTTAAGCTCCCGGGTAACCTCTTTCCCGAAACGCACGAACATGCCTCGCCCGCTCCAGCCCCTTTAAGAGGAATTCAAAGCATCATGTACAGACCGAATTTCTGTGCCGAGTGCGGCGCGCAGATCGTACGCGTGCGCTGGCGTCTCTGGACGAGCAGGCGTTTCTGCGATGCCTGCGCCGGGCGTCTGCGCAGGGCGCGCATCATGCCGCCGCTCATCGCCTGCCTGTCTCTCTTAGGCTTAGGTCTCATCGCGGGCCGCACGATGCGCCGCGCGCCGCCTCAGCTCATCATCGCGCAGAAGAGCGAAGCGGCTCACGATGTGCCCGCGAGCGCGGCCGTGCCTGCGCCTGTCTACGGTGCGGACGGGAGCGCGACGGAGCGGCCGACCGACCCGAACGAGGTCGTCTCGATCTGCGGCGCGCGCACCAAGAAGGGCACGCCCTGCTCGCGCCGCGTGCGCGGCACTGGCCGCTGCTGGCAGCATAAGGGCCTGCCCGCCATGCTGCCGCCGGAAAAGCTGATCGTGGCGGGGAATTGAGAAATCTTCGTTGACGGCCCTGCTCATTCGAGCATAAAATTCGCGCGACTTCTGAAACCGCTTTGCGTCTCCACCTGTTGCACGGAAAGGAGCCGTCCGATGATACGCAGCGCCCTCGCGCTCTCTGCTCTGCTGCTCTGTTCGACAGTCAGTTTCGCATTGCCACAAAAGGCTGTCTTTGATTTTGATGGCGATAACCGGACTGATTACGCCGTCGCGCGTGGCATCGGTGCGACATATACCTGGTACATTCAACGTAGCACCGCCGGCTTTCTGGCGCAGGACTGGGGAACTCCGTCGACAGACCTTCTGGTTCCCGGCGATTATGATGGCGACGGCAAGTGGGACATCGCTGTGTGGCGTAATTCCAACGCCACTTTCTATATCCTGCAAAGCCTGACGGGCACGCTGCGCGTCGTCCCCTTCGGCGTGTCCGGAGATGACCCGCGCATCTCGCAGGACTTCGATGGCGACGGCAAGACAGACCCGGCCGTGGCGCGCACTACCAGCGGCGGCGTCTCCTGGTTGCTCCTGCGCAGCATGCTCGGCCCGACCGTCATCACGTTCGGCCTCGGGCAAAGTATCGACACGGCCATT
>JAFBAJ010000789.1 GCA_019247865.1 Acidobacteriota bacterium | reverse complement strand
CATCCGGAATCGGTCGTCCATTCGATGATCGAGCTGGTGGACGGCTCGGTCATCGCGCAGATGGGCGTGACGGACATGCGGCACGCGATCCAGTACGCGCTGACTTATCCGGAAAGGCATCCGTGCGACCTGCCGCCGCTCGACCTGACGAAGCTCGCCGCGCTCCATTTTGAAGCGCCGGACACGGAGCGTTTCCCCTGCATCGCGCTCGCCTACCGCGCCCTGCGCGAGGGCGGCACGCTGCCCGCCGCACTGAACGCCGCCAACGAAGAGGCCGTCCAGGCTTTTATCGACGAGCGCATCTCCCTGACGGACATCCCGCAGGTCATCCAGGAAGTGCTCGATGAGCACGTCGTGCAGCCGGTCGAAAGCCTCGATGTCGTGCTCGAAGCAGACCGCGCGGCGAGACAGTCCGCGCGAGAGAAAATCGCAGGGCGGAGCAGGGAAGAGGCGATTACTCCCTGAAAAATGTTTCAGGCAAAGGCGCAAAGACGCAAAGAAGAGCATGCAATCGCTTTCTGTGCGTCACCAGCGCCTTTGCGTGAACCGTTCTGGCCCTGTAAACTGATGTGCAACCCGGAGGGACGGTGGTAGAGTCTAAACCTCTCTGGCGGAAGCGGTTATTTTTTGAGAACGAGCGAGACGGATAGATGACTTATTTGATTGGCGGTCTGGCCTTTATTTTTATCCTCGGCGCAGCCGTGGTGATACACGAATTCGGCCACTTTATCGTGGCGAAGCTCTTCAGGATTCGCGTCGAGACCTTCTCGGTCGGCTTCGGCCCGCGCATCTTCGGACGCAAGTGGGGCACGACCGATTATCGCCTCTCGGCGATCCCGCTCGGCGGCTACGTCAAGCTCGGCGGAGACGAATCGAACGCTCCGATCGAGGGCGACGGCGCGAGCGATATTCCCATCGAAGAGCAGTACAGCCTCCGGCCGCGCTGGCAGAAATTTCTCGTCTCGGTCGCAGGGCCGGTGATGAACGTCCTGACGGCGCTCGCGATTCCCTTCGTCGGCGCGATGTGGCAGGGCGTGCCCGTGATGCCCGCTCCGATTGTGATGAGCGTGCAGGAGAACGGGGCCGCCGCGCAGGCCGGCATCAAACCCGGCGACCGCATCATCTCGTTCGACGGCAAAGACAATCCGACGTGGGAACGCATTCAGAACGACGCGCTGCTCGCGCCCGATCACCAGCTTCCGATCATAGTTGACCGCAGCGGACAGCGTCTGCCGCTGACCATCAAGCCGACGCGCCGCACGGATGATCGCGGCAACTCGCTCGGCAGCCTGGACCTGGAACCGGACGCGGGCGCGAAGCCCGTCATCGTCGGCGCGGTCGAAGATGGAACTCCGGCTTCGGAAGCAGGGCTTCAGAAGGGCGACCGCATCATCAAGATCAATGATGAGCTGGCGCGCAACAAGGATCAGGTCACGCAGTACATCGCGGATCACAAGTCCGAGCAGATCCGCCTCACGGTCGAGCGCGAGAACGGCGAGCGCAAAGAGCTGGCCGCCACGCCGCGTCGTCTCTCCGACGGCAAAGAGCGGCTCGGTTTCGGTTTCGGCAAAGAGCCGCTGGAGCCCGTCGGCTTCACGGCCGCCGCGAGCTATTCCTTCAACACCAATGTCGAAATCCTGCGCCTGACGGCGAAAGCCCTCGGACAGGTCTTCAGCGGTCAGCGCTCCGTGCGCGACACTCTTTCGGGACCCATCGGCATCGCGCAGGAATCTTCGCGCGTCGCCAACGACTTCGGCTGGGAGGGCGTCTTCTTCATGCTCGCGTTCATGAGCCTGAACCTCGGCGTCTTTAACCTCCTGCCGATTCCCGTGCTCGACGGCGGCGCGATCTTTATCCTGCTCGTCGAAGCAGTGCTCGCGGTCGCAGGCATGAAATTGTCCATGACCGTCAGAGAGCGCATCCAGCAGGTCGGCTTCGTCGTCCTCCTGCTCCTGATGGGCTTCGTCATCACCAACGACCTTTTGAAAGTGGCGTCGAGCTTCCGCAAGAGCGATCAGCCCGCCGCCACTGCACCGCAAAAATAGGTCTCAAGTCCCAGGTCTCAAGTCCCAGGTCAAAGACAGGCCTGGGACTTGAGACCCGGGACCTGGGACTTGGGACTTGTATGCGAACTACGAGAGCAGTCAAAGTTAAGCACGTACAGATCGGCGGCGGCGCGCCCGTCGCCATCCAGTCGATGACGAAGACCGACACGGTGGACGTGTCGGCGACGGTCGCGCAGATCGAAGAGATGATGCGCGCGGGCTGCGAGATCGTGCGCGTCGCCGTGCCGGACAGGGACGCGGCGCTGGCGCTCAAAGAGATCAGAAAGCGCGTCCCCGAAGTGCCGCTCGTCGCGGACATACACTTTCATTACAAGCTGGCGCTGCTCGCTCTGGAAGCGGGGATCGATAAGCTGCGCCTGAATCCCGGCAACATCGGTTCGCTGGATCGCGTGCGCGAGGTCGTCCGCGCGACCAAAGAGCGCGGCATCCCGATTCGCATCGGCGTCAACGGCGGCTCGCTCGAAAAAGATTTATTGAAAAAGTACGGCACGGCGACGCCCGAAGCGATGGTCGAATCCGCCCTGCGCCACATACAGATTCTCGAAGACCTGGACTTTCAGGACATCATCATCTCGCTCAAGGCTTCGGACGTGCGGCGCACGGTCGCGGCTTATCGCCTCCTCTCCGAACAGGTCGATTACCCCTTGCATCTCGGCGTGACCGAAGCGGGCACGGCCTTCAGCGGCTCGATCAAATCTGCCATCGGCCTCGGCATACTCCTGCACGAAGGCATCGGCGACACCATCCGCGTCTCGCTCGCAGCGGAGCCGCAGGAAGAGGTGCGCGTCGCGTGGGAGATTCTGAAGTCTTTAGAGCTTAGAAAGCGCGGCGTGACGGTCGTCGCGTGCCCGACCTGCGGACGCCTTGATGTGGATGACTTCGTCGGCATCGTGACCGAGATCGAACGACGCCTCGCGCACATCGAAGAGCCGCTGCATCTCTCCATCATGGGCTGCGCGGTCAACGGCCCCGGCGAAGCGCACGACTCGCAGCTCGGCGTGACCTTCGGCCGCAACGTCGGCATGATCTACAAGAACGGCGTCCCGATGCGCAAGGTCGCGGGCGCGGACATCGTCGAAGCCTTCGTCAAAGAGACTGAAAAGCTCATCGCCGAAGGCGCTGCCGCCAAAGCGGATGAGCCGGAACAGCAGCTCGTCTCCATCACCTAAAGCAAATCTCACAGACGCTGGCTGAAGAGGCAGGCAACCGCCCTGCCCTGGCTCGCCTCTCATCCAACAGTTTCATACTTGCGGCTGACGCCGACCTGCTCCAGCTATATTTTCGCTTTACTCAAACTTTAAGGGTTGAGGAGAAACTATGTCTGCACAGTCCATGGATGCGGTTTCAGCGATGAGCCGCCCGAGCGCTTTCCAGACCGTCCTCATCGGCGGTTTGATCGTCGGAGTGCTTGACGGCTCGGCCGCCCTCATCAGCGCCGGTCTCAAGGGCGTCACGCCGGTTCAGGTTTTCCAGTACATCGCGAGCGGGCTGCTCGGCCCGGCTTCTTACAAGGGCGGGTGGGCGACGGTCCTGCTCGGCGTCTTCTGCCACTTCCTGATCGCGATGGCTGCGACCGTGATCTATTATTTAGCGAGCCTCAAAATCCCGCTCCTGGCTCGCCAGCCTGTGATCTGCGGCATGCTCTACGGAGTCGCGGTCTATTTCTTCATGGCACGCGTCGTGACGCCGCTCTCTCACGCACGGACGCTCCCGTTCTCGCTCTCCCAGTTTATGATCCATCTCTTCGTCGTGGGATTATCAATCGGGCTCGTCACGTGGCGCGCGTCGCGCAAAAAATTAAGCTGAGCGAAAAGCCCTTAGAAACGTGGTCTCATGTGAAGATGGGGCCGCGCTTTTTAGACGTTATATTCTGCGGCGTGGTAATCGCAGAGCCAGAGATAGTGTCCTTCCGGCGTCAGTTTTTTCTTTAAGCCTCCCCACTGCTGTTGTGGGTCTTTCTCATCGAGTAGCGATCTCAACGCCCGCAATCCGGCGCCCTCAATACGCTC
>JAFBAJ010000661.1 GCA_019247865.1 Acidobacteriota bacterium | reverse complement strand
CGATGGACTCGTTCAGTTCCTCTTCGCTCATCTGCGGCACGACGATGTTCTTGACGATCACCGAATGGCCGCTCACGCCCGCCGCCACGCGATCGGTCTTGATCTGATGATCGCGAAAGATGTTGGCGATGACGTTCGAGACGTTGTTGAGCTCCATGATCTGGCCGTCCACGATCGAGTCAGGTTGCAGGTTCTCGTAACCGAGACTGACCAATTGCAGACTGCCGCGCTTGCCATCGAGCTCGACCGCTTTGACGGAGCTGGAGCCGATATCCAGGCCGACCAGATTCTTTTTGCCGAGACCTCTTTTCAACATGTCTTATTGATTCCTCTGCGACCTGTTGGAAGACCGCGTCTGGTGCAGACGTCGGAGACGCATGCGGACTTTGCGCACTCGCCTCAGGCTGGCGCGCACGGGTTTGTGGTTGGACTCACCGGTTGATTTCAATTTCGCTTCGGTGTTTTTCACGCCTCTTTTTCCAGCAGGCCGGACGGATGCCCTTCTTCAATTCTGTTTGTGGGAATGGCAGGACTGCTTTGTCTACAGCCCTGCGCACGGAAGCGAAGCGGCGACTGTCTAAGCCTTTGGAAGACGAATGGAAAGCGGAGGGACAAACGCGGGGCCGAAAAAAATCTCGCACGCGGCACGCGCTTGACCATCTCACTTCGGCAACCCGGCCGAGTCAACCAGCTCCTTTCAAAAGAGCTGCTGACTCCCGTTGGCTTTGCGACCCCTGCTCGCGCAGGGTGTGCCTTTATCGGTTGAGTTTCAAAGAAAGAAGGTGTGCCCCTCTTTAGACGGAATGCCACGAGTGGCTACCGTCAAAATGAGAGTACAACACTGTGAAAACATTGTCAACTGCATTTTTTCATCGTTTAACTATTTAGAATAGAAGAGTATACAGGCAGGCGGGGCACGGTCAGGTTGACCGAACGCGCTGTCGGGCGGGTGTGCCGCAAAATATCTGGCAGCTTTTAATCGGAGAAAGCTTCGTAGATTTCGAGGGTTGGACGGCTCTCGACGAGGCCGGGCGACTGTTGCCTGTGGGCCGCGACGAAGGCCGCTGATTGAGTCCAGTTCTGAAACGCCTCGCGCGTCTGCCAACGCGTCAGGACGACGTAGGTGCGCCCTTCCGCCGGACGCAGAACCTGCATGTCTATGAAGCCGGGCATCTGGTTGACGGCGCGATCCCGCTCCATAAAGCTTCTCTCGAAATCCTGTTCGCGCCCCTCTGCGACGGGAATGCGATTCATCACGATAAACATAGACGCTTCCTCTTCTCTGTACTGTGACTGATGAATGACGGCTTGTCGCTCTGGCTTGATTGTACACCACCGCCGTGCGTGCTGTAAGATTCGAGCACTGACATACATCTTCAGTTCGAGCGCGTTATTATTTCATGAGACTGCTTCGTCGTCTGGTTCCATACATCATCGTCCTGCTGGTTTTGTCTGCGGCCTGGGTCTGGTGGAATCGTCCGCAGCAGGTGGACATGGCGGCTTACGTTCCGGCCGACTCGCTGGTCTACCTGGAAGCGGACAGCCTGCCGGAGATCGCGAACGGGATGACGCACACGGATGCCTGGAAGGCTCTGGTCGAGCCCGCCGGCATCAGGCAGAGTCTGGGACAGGTCGGTTGGCTCAGCCGCATCGCCTCGTGGACGGGCATCGGTCCGGCCGACGTGGTCGTCTTCTCGCGCGCGCAGGTCGCACTGGTCGTCCTCGGCGTCGAAGCGGCGGACGGCGGCGAGAGCCTCAACCTGAGACCGCACATCGCGCTCGTGGTCGAGACTCACACGGGCGCGAGCCGCACGCGCGCGGCCGTCACGAATCGCATCGGCGCTTTCGCGCGCAGAGCCTACGGCGACCCGCACGTCGAAGAGAGAGACGCGGACGACGCGCACTGGATCACCTGGAGCAGCCCGGCCAGCCCGCGACGCATCATCGCGGCGACGGCCGGGAGCCTCGCCGTCATCGGGAATGATGAAGGAGCCGTGCGCGCGTGCCTCGCAGCAAAGCGCGGCGAGCGTCCGAGCCTCGCCGGAAATCCGGAGATGGAAGAGATGCGCCGCCGCGTCGTGACGAGCCGTGAGACGCTGGCCTTCGGCTTCGTCTCATCGCAGGGCGCAGGGAAGCTCTTTGAAGTGGCCGCGGCCTTCTACGTCGGGCAGATCTCGCAGGACGCGCAGGCGCAAAGCCTCGCGGCCAACATCCTGCCGCAGATGGCTGGGAAAATTCTGGGGAGCATCGGGTGGAGCACGCGCCTCGCGGGCGGCGAGATCGAAGACAACTATTTCATGACGGTCAGGAATGATGCTGCGACGCGTTTGCGCGATGCGCTCGATGCAGCGCCGCAGACCAACATGCGTTTCGGCGAGCTGCTGCCGTCCGGCCTCTACTCGCTCACGCGTTACTCGACGCGCGATCCTTTGACGGCATGGCGCGGGCTCAACTTCTCACTCTCGTCGCAGCTCGACCCGGTGCTCGCGGTGACGGTCGCGCCGCTCCTCAAGGCTGCGCTCAGACCGTACGGGATCGAAGACCCGGACGCTTTTCTGAAGGCCATCGGGAATGAGATCGTGACCGCGCGGCTGGACAACAGGGGCAACAGCACAGTGCTCATGGTCGAGGTGCGCGACGAGCAGACGCTGCGCGAGTTCGTCGCAAAGAGGTTGGGCACGACGAAGCCGCAGGTCGAGCGCGTGGGCGATGCAGAGCTGCTCTCATCGACGGATGAGGAGCGTGGAGCGGCGAGCTTCGTCGCGGGCACGCTGCTGCTCGGCGCGAAGTCGAGCGTGCGCCGCTGCCTCAACGTGCGACAGCAGCAGGAACAGTCTCTGACGACGGCGCAAAATTTTCAGAAGGCACTGGGCACAGCTTCAGCCATCGGGCCGGCACACGTCATCACCTTCACCGAAGACGACGCAGGGGCGCGCGAGTTCATGGCCTTCATCGCCAGCTGGCGCGCGGCGCAGGCCGGGACGATGAATCAGACCGAGATGGAAAAACAGTTGAAGGAGATCGCCTACTCCGTCAGTGAGACGCAGCTGGTCGAAGGCGGCCTGGAGAGAAAGACGCGCTCGTCATTCGGCCAGCTCGGCGCGCTGGCGATTCAATTCTCTCCGAGGAAATAGATCGGGACTTTCAGCTTAACCATCCAGCGGCGGGTATTCGAAAGGATGTTCGGCCAGCACTGCGCGCATGTTGACCTGTCCGAGCAGTGTCTCCAGATAGGCGCTGAACCTGTGCAGGACGGGCGTCACTTCGACTGCGCCGCGCGCGGCGGCCACCTCTTCCATGAAACGCTCGCAGGCCTCCCAGTCCTTGTACATCAGATAACGCAGGCTGCCCTCGCGGAAGGAGATGAGTCTTTCCAGCAGGCGCGAGATGGGCTGACGGTCGCGCTCTTTCTCTGCGCGCCGCACGAGCTGCAAGAGCGTCCACAAGTCGTCGCGCAGCAACAGCGATTGATCGAGCTTCGTCTGAAACGTGCTGAAGAGCCGCGCCACGTCGAGCGTCGGGTTGAACATCTGCGCCAGCCCGACGACGGATTGCTGAAAGCTGTCGCGCAGGAGTCCGTGCGCGTTTTCGACCCGCGCGTAGATCGGCGGCGATTGCCGCAGCGAGCTGAGGCCGACCAGCTCGTGCGAAAAAACCTTGCGCAGCTCCATCGTCAAAGCGTAGTTCATCCCGTCCAGCGCATCGAAGATGTCGCTCGCTAAATCATCTGTTCGCAGAGCGCGCGTCTCGATAAAGTCGAGCAGGCCGCGCGCCTCTTCGTAGACCAGACAGAACACCGGCAGCATCTGTTTGAGCGGCCGATCGCGCCGGAGAGAAGTTTCGACGAGCCTTAATCTTTCCAGAAGACGCGCCAGATCGGAGAAGATGATGAGAATGTCTGAGCCGAGCGCGCTGGCCGGATCGACCGCCTGCGCCAGACTGAGCAGCGGCGCGGGCAGCTTCGCCGCCGCGTCATGATGCGAAGCGCGCTCCAGCGCACGCGCAGCCTCAGAGCGATCCAGCTCGCGATGCAGAATTTTTCCGATCGTCGCCCAGGCGTAAAAACTGACCGACCCGGCCTCCAGCAAGGATTCCGAGAGCACGCAGATGTCGCTCACAGCCTCTGCCAGATCAACCAGCGGGCGCGTCGGCTGCTCAAGCCCGGCTGACTGCGCAGCATCCAACAGGCCCAGGTCATCGAGCAGGCTCTCGCCTGCGCGCCCGGCCGCAGTCCGCTTCGCATCTTCGAGATAGACCACGCGCAGTGTGAGCTGCGAGATACGCAGCATCGTCTGGCGCGCGATGCGTAACTCATGCGCCCAGTCCCGGGTCAGGACGCTCGACTGGTCTGCTTCCGCCAGCGGATGATTGCGCGCGCGGAAAAAACCGCGCAGCGCCTGAAGCCACATTCCCAGCTCGTAGCGAGGCTCGCTCGCCTCGTAGCCCACGCGCTGTTCTCTCGCGTGCGTTGTGCGCAGAGCCTGCAAGGTGTCTTCTCGCGGAACTTCTTCTGTCAGAGGAAAGCTGGTATCCAAAGTCGGGAGTCCTCTTGTGTTCAGAAATCAAAGGGAACAAACTTGCCGGGCCGCCTCTCGGCCTTCATTGATTGTAAACGCGAATTCGCTGAATGTGCAAAAATAATCTTGTCAGCGCCTTCACTTGTATGTGAAATTTGCAGTCGTCCGCACTTCACAACATGAGAGGCCGCATGAGCCGTTGAACGCTCCGCCGCAAATCCTGATCGCCACCTACAACCCCGGCAAGCTACGCGAGTTTCGCAGCATGCTCGCGGGCTTCCCTTTCGCGCTCCGTGGTCTCAATGATTTTCCAGCCGTGACGGAGGTCGAGGAGACTGGCAGCAGCTTTGAAGAGAACGCCCTGCTCAAGGCGCGCGGTTATGCAAAGCAGACCGGGCACCTGACGCTCGCGGATGATTCGGGCCTGGAGGTCGCAGCGCTCGGCGGCGCGCCCGGCGTCTTCTCCGCGCGCTATGCAGGGGCCGAAGCCACAGACTCAGAGAGAACGTTGAAGCTGCTCGAAGAGCTCTCACACACCGGCGATGCGGAGCGGCGCGCGCGCTTCGTCTGCGTCATCGCGCTGGCGAATGATGCGACGCCCGACACACAAACTTTCAAAGGCATCTGTGAAGGCCGCATCGCACACAGCCCGTGCGGGACGCAGGGCTTCGGTTACGATCCGGTCTTCATCCCGGACGGCTATCAGGAAACTTTCGGCGAACTCCCGGCTTCAATCAAGCACAGCCTCAGCCACCGCGCACGCGCCCTCGCAGCCGCACGCGCCTACCTGCTCGAACGCTTTCACACACACGCTTGACCCCGCTCGACCTGCGCCCGTAGAATGTGCGCTCTTTCAGAAAGCGGATGCTTTCCAAAGAGTTACAGATTGTTGGCGGGGCGTAGCACAGCCTGGTAGTGCGCTCGGTTTGGGACCGAGAGGTCGGA
>JAFBAJ010000594.1 GCA_019247865.1 Acidobacteriota bacterium | reverse complement strand
CGCGATTCGGGCAGCGTCTCGGTTTTGGCCTGCGCGCGCACGGCCTGGAGCTGCGCGTAAGCCTCGTTCTTCTGCCCGCCCTGATAGAGAATGATCGCCAGCTTCTCGGTCAGCGCGGCCTTGTACTGCGGCAGACGATTGCGCGCTTCCGCCAAAGTATTGGCCGCCTCGTTGAGCTTGCCCTGCCGCTCGTAATTGACCGCCAAAGCTTCGTAAGCCTGATACATCGTATAGGTCGGCACGCGCTCGGTCGGCTTCTGGATGAGCGTGCGCAGGTCGCGCTCAGCCTCTTCGTGCCGCTTCAGCTCGACCAGCGAAGTGCCGCGCCCCAGGTATCCTAAATTCTGTTCCCGCAACCTGAGCGAGTGGTCGTAAGCGTCCGCGGACTCCTGAAACTTCTTCTGCTGATACAGCTCCGCGCCGTACTGTATGTAGTTGAATGAGGTGTCCGGGTCGTGCCGTATCGCCCACTGCCAGAGCGCATCGTTCGAGAGCCACGCGCGATTGTAACTCAAGGTCTGCGCGCCCAGCGGCACACAGAGCGCGAGCGCGACCGCGAAGATGAGCCACGGCCTGCGCCCCGCGCCATCCGTCAGCTTCAGGCGTTCGAGCAAAGCGTAGAGCGCGGGCACGACGATCATCAGAAAACCGAGCAGCGGCAGATAGAGATAACGGTCATGCACGATCTGCTCCGGGTCGAAAGCGCCGATGAGCATGGCCGGGACGAGCGGCAGCAGAAAGAGCGCGAGGCCGATGCGCGCGAGCTTGCTGCGCAGGGCGAGCCACAGCATCCCGCCCAGCGCGAGCAGAGAGACGAGCAGCGGAATGATGAAGTTGCTGAGACCCAGATTGGAAAACGTCACCGCGCGAATCTGATACGACGGGCTGAGCCAGTATGGAAAGAGCAGTTGCCGCAGGTAAAAGCTGAAGACCAGCGGCGCGCTGAGGATCACGCTGAGGCTGCTGGCTCCGCCCTCCGGCCACTGCGCGAGCTGCCCCAGGATCGATTGCCGCACGATGAAGTAGAGCACCGCCAGCCCCGCGAACGGCGCGGCGATGGTCAGCGCTTTCGGCAAAGGCAGCCCAGCCTCGCCGTATTCGCGCTCCGGCCGCCAGAGCATCACCAGCACGATGAGCGGATAGAAGATCGCGATCTCCTTCGCTCCGAGCGCGATCAGGTAGAGCGCTATCGCACAGGCCCAGCGTACCGGCGTCCGCTCTTTGCCGAGCCGGCTCACGAACCACATCGAACCCAGCAGCGCGAGGCTCAGGATAAGATCGGGCGAGCCGGAGATCCACGCGACCGATTCCGTGTGCGACGGATGCGCTGCGAAGAGCGCGGCGATGGCTCCCGCGACATAGAGCCGGACTTTCAAATGGCGCAGCAGGCCGAAGGCCAGCGCGACGACAGAGAGGTGCAGCAGGAGGTTGAAGAGATGCCAGCCGAACGTGTCCAGGCCGAAGAGCTGAAAGTTGATGATGAGCCAGAGGACGAATGATGGCCGCCAGTAGTTGCTGACCGCCGCGGCGTCTCCGCGCTTGAACGCCCAGACATCCGAGAACATCGCGCGCCAGAGATTCGAGTCGTCCTGGATCAAAGTGTTGCGCGCGATCTGCGGCTTGTCGTCATAAACGAACTGTCCGTGCAGCGTGTTCGAGTAGAGGATCGCGCCGAGCAGGAGCGCGGGCAGCAGCACCCACAGCTCCGCGCGCAGGTTGCGCCGCCCGCCCGCAGGGGACGTCCTGCGCGGACGCGCGCGCTCAGGCGTGGTGGCCGCTTCGTCCGGCTGCTGCTCGCTGGAAATCTTAGGGATGAAGATGGGTGCGCCGCCCTTGCCGCGCTTTTTCTGCTTCGCCATAAAGATTACAAGAAGAGTTGATTTGGACGCTCACACAGGATGCGGATAGAATGCCTGAGGACGCACAGGACTGTCAAAGCATTACAAAATTGAAAACTCAAACACAAGAATCTCACGCCAAGGCGCAAAGGCGCAAAGGAAAACAATGAAGCTTTTCTTTGCGTCTTTGCGCCTTTGCGTGAAACTGCTTTTTGAATTGACCCACTAAAAAATTATGGTTACCAACGCTTATCAACTCATCACCAACGAAGCAGACCTGCGCGACGCCATTGCAGAACTCTCCAGGCATCAGGTCATCGGACTCGACACCGAAACGACCTCGCTCAATCCATACGAGGGACGGCTGCGCCTCGTGCAGCTCGCCGCGCCGGACGGCGTGCGTATCATTGACCTCGACCGCTTCGCCGACGCAGACCCCAGGCAGAGCGCAGCCCTCGCGCCGCTCAGAGAGATGCTCGCCGACGCGCGCCCGGTCAAGGTCGCGCACAACATGAAGTTCGACGCGAAATGGATCAAGCATACGCTGGGCGTCGAGATCGGCGGGCTCTTCGATACGCTGCTCGCGAGCCAGATCATCTCGGCCGGAGACCCGGACGAGCGGCACGGCCTCGAAGCCGTCGCCGCGCGTTATCTGGGCGAGACGGTGGACAAGACCGAGCGCCTCAGCGATTGGAGCAAAGAGCTCTCGGCGGCGCAGCTCGAATATGCCGCGACGGACGCGGCGCTCCTGCTTCCCCTGCGCGAAAAGATGATCGAGCGGCTCAAAGCGGACGCGCTCCTGCGCGTGGCGCAGCTCGAATTCAAGTGTGTCCTGCCCGTCGCCGCGCTGGAGCTGGCCGGCTTCTATCTCGACGCAAAGCTCTGGCGCGAGCAGCTCAAGAAGGTCGAGAAGGAACGCGCGCGCCTCGCGGACGAGTTGCAGGAGATGCTCTCCGAGGGAGCCGTGCAGGGCTCGCTCTTCGGCCGCGCCGACATCAATCTGGATTCGCACGTCCAGCTCACGGATGCGCTCAAACGCCTCGGCGTCCCCCTCCCCGATTCGACGCGCAACTGGAAACTGCAACCGCTCGCCGCCGAATATCCGGTCGTCGCCAAGCTCCTCGAATACCGCACCATGCAGAAGGCCCTCACCAGCTACGGCGAAAATATCCTCGACGAGATCAGCCCCGCCACCGGCCGCATCCACGCCGACTTTCGCCAGATCGGCGCGCCCACAGGGAGATTCGCGTGCCTCACGGCCGAGACGCTGGTGGCGACGCCTGCGGGCTTTAAGAGAATGGATGCGGTCCGCGAAGGAGATTTCGTCAAAACGTCCTACGGCTTCAAGCGCGTACAGAGCGCCTGGATGAACGGCATCCGCCACGTCTATCGAATTCAGTTGAAAGACGGGCAGCACATTCGCGCGACGAAAGATCATCTGTTTTTGACGGCTCAGGGAAATGAATGGAAAAGGCTCGACGAGTTAGAGCCCGGTGATAATGTATATGTCTCGCTCAAGAACTTTGCTCACGAAGGGAAGATATCTTCTCCTCCGCTAAATATCAGCCTGCCGGAATTCAGGTCCCGGAAAGAGGTCACGCTGCCGGAGGCGCTCTCCGTCGAGCTGTGCGAATTGATGGGCTTGATCGAAGCGGATGGATTTCTCGGGAGACGACATGAAAGGCCTGTGGCGCATAGACGCCTGAGCGGCACGCCCGCCGAATATGATCGCGCTTATCTGGCTTTTGACTGGCAGGACCAACCTCTGATCGATCGCGTCGTCGCCATCAGCCTGAAGCTGTTCGGGCAGCCTTTCACCGAAGTTAAATCCAGAACCTGTCGTGTCTTTCAATTAGCATCCACCAGAGTGGCGCAGTTCCTGGCCGCCATAGGGCTCACGGGTAATGCACATACCAAAAAAGTGCCGGAGCTTGTCCTGAGCGCACCGGCCCTCTATCAGGGCGCATTTTTGCGTGGGCTGTTTGAAGGCGACGGGCACCGGACACAGAACCTGATTGGATTGACCAGCGTTAACCCACAGCTGTTGGCTCAGGTTCAATTGATGCTCTCGAACATGGGCATCTATTCGAATATTCGCCGGAGAATAGATCGAAGCGGATTCAGCGGCGCAGACAGATGGGCGCTCAATATCAGTAAAAAATCTGACATCACCCGTTTTATGCTCAAAGTCGGATTTATGTCTGAGAGAAAAAACAGGGCTTTTGACTTCAGCCCACAA